>NZ_JBSXON010000045.1:0-70636 GCF_056859475.1 Halopseudomonas sp. L-58 | reverse complement strand
TCAGCGTTGAAGAGCGTGCCACCATTCAAGTTAGTCATGCCCAAGGCCTCAGCTTGCGCAGGATTGCCTGCTTGATCAACCGATCCCCTTCGACGGTCAGCCGAGAGATGCGCCGCAATCGAGATGCAGCTGGCAGCTACTCGGCCCGCGTGGCTCAGCAGCGGATGAAGGTCCGCCGCCAGGCTTGTCGGCCCATGCGAAAGCTGCTGCCAGGTAGTGAGCGCTTTGAACTGGTGATCCATATGCTGCGCCAGCGTTTGTCTCCCGAGCAGATTGCCGGCAAGCTGCGCAGTATGAACATACCCAGTCTTAGAGATGCCTACGTCTGTCGCGAGACGATCTACAACGCGATCTATGCCCTGCCCGTCGGTGAGCTGCGCAAGGAGTTGATCCTTTGTTTGCGCCAAGGCAAGACGACACGCAGACCACGCCTTGGCGGTGTGGATCGGCGCGGGCAGATTCCAGAGATGGTCAGCATTCACTTGCGCCCGCCGGAAGTTGAAGACCGACTGATGCCGGGGCATTGGGAAGGCGACCTTATTAAGGGTAAGGCTAACGCCTCGTCTGTAGGTACGCTGGTGGAGCGCACTAGTGGCTACCTGATGCTGGTGAAGATGAACGACGCGACGGCGACCTCGGCAATGGAGGGCTTCAGCGCCGCCCTCAATAACATGCCGCTGGCGATGCGCAAGAGCATGACCTACGACCAGGGCAGGGAAATGGCACAGCACGCCGAGATCACCCAGAGAACCGGTGTGGCGATCTACTTCTGTGACCCGCACAGCCCTTGGCAGCGCGGCAGCAACGAAAACATTAATGGCCTGATCCGCCAGTACCTGCCCAAGGGCACTGACTTGTCGGTACATAGCCAAGAAGAACTGGATGCCATTGCGTTTCAACTGAACATGCGTCCACGTAAGCGCTTCGATTTCAAATGTCCTATCGAAGTCATGAGCGAAGTGATGCAGAAAGCCTTGGCTATGCAATATGATGCTCCTGCGTCAATTCAATAACCGTGTTGCACTCAGCTCCTGCAACCGCCGGGCTTCATTTTCCAAACACTAAACACGATTTACATTTTGATCGGCGACGGCGTTAGAAAAAAAGCTTCGCTTGAGACTTTAGGGCGCATTTTTTGATTCCAGTAACCGACTTGTTAATACGTACAAGGCTACGCCCTTTTTATTAATAGAAAGCCATCTCAGCGCCGAGATCCCTGCTCACGCTCCCAGCGTCGAATGAAACGCCCCAACGGAGTTGTGTCTGACACACCACCAACAAAGTCCACCGCCACCGGATCATGGCTACGGCCATAGCGGGCGTCCCGAGTTGAAACACGCACCCGCTCCACATCAGCATCATTGGCCGGAGCAACGTATAGCTTGCGCCCCTCGCCTTTACGCCGATCCCCGTATACATCAATGGATTCAGTGGACTGGTGCCCCATGATGTAAGCGATTTGCTGCGGACTGTCGGATGACGCTTTCAAGTTCGCACCAAGCTGGTGGCGCAGGCTTTTCAAGGTAAGCTGCACTTTTCGCCTAGGCCACAGCTCTCTGCAGACCTTCCGTAGCGCATCACGAATAGCCGTATCTGAGCGCGTAGTATGCCGCAGACGCTCCGCAGCCAAGATAACCGCCTTCAAGGCTTTTGGGTTCTCGATCACCAACGCCCTATCCGCACCGCGCTTAAGCTTCCGGCTTTTCTTTCCCCCTCGAATGATGACAAGGTTGCCCTCGACCTCGATCGAGCGCATCTCACAAGGCCGGGCACCCGTGACATACGCCAACATCACCGCTGCCCACTCGTCGCTGCAGCCACTATCAGATAAATGCCGCACCAACAGAGCGACGTCTTGCTTGGAGACCGAGCGCACCCGTCGCGGCCTCGGCTTGCGTGGCATGGTTGAGCCAGGTGCTGTTACGGGATTGGTGACCGATCGAATCGCCTCAGCTGCAACCGGATTCCCTCGAGCCAACTGATCCGCCGCCAGCGCACTCTTCAGGACGCGAAAGGAGCTGCTGACGTACTGTGGCGCAAGCGCCACCATAGCCGCGCATATCTGCGCCGAATCAGTCGCGCTTCCGTTGCAATGGTCGCGGTAAAAATTCCGCGCCCGGGTCTGGTACTTCTTCAGGGTTTCAGGCTGCATGAGCACTCACCTCTTGTTGTTATGTTGATGACAAAGCAGCCGCTACGCGAAGGCGCGGTGAGCCGGTTCTGGCTGCACTGAAACACCCTCGGCCTACGCCTCGTGTATTTCTCATTCCGCCCGAACCAGCACACCGCCCCCATACTCGCGCCGCGAGTATGGGGGGCACGAGCGTTACTCGCGCGCCGCTTCATCTACATTCAGCGTGCGCATGGAGCAAACGCCCGTGCAAGTGTTTGTCATCAAAACAGCAATAGCCTCCGTGGCGGACGCCACGGAGAAGCAGCGCCCTCTAGGCACCATAACCGTCAGAGCTTGCAAGGGCTGAGAGCCTGGTGACCCACCCAGAATGGACGCACACGAGTTGACGATATTTGATGGAAAAAGCAGTTCTCGGCCCGTCACGCACCAGAACGATGCCATTATTTCAGCCTTTCCACACTATAAAGTGCCAAAATAATTTCATGCCAAGCATTCTCTAAATGATGCTATTATTCCTTCACTTAACGCTTTTAAGTGAAGGAATAACATCATGGCGAAGAAGGTCGCACCGCTTCTTCCCTCTACAGAACGCCTTGTGTCCGAGCTTGGTGGGCGCATCAAAATCGCCCGCTTACGCCGAAAGATCACGGCCAAGCAAGCTGCAGAGAGGGCTGGGATGTCGCTGATGACGTTGCGAGCGCTGGAGAAAGGCTCCTCGGGCAGCACCATTGGCGCTTATTTAGCGGTTTTGCAGATACTGGGCATGGAGAAAGACCTCAGCAAGCTTGCCTCCTCGGATGAACTGGGCAGGCATCTCCAAGACTCCGATCTATTAGAAAAAAGTAGCCGAAAAAAGGGCGGCGTTGAAGTCGCCCGGAACACGGCTGCCGTAGCTGAAAGCCCGGAAGAAAAAAAATACAGGAGCACCTTAGGAGCAGGTGACTCGTCTATCTCCACTGCCACCGAGCCCCCAAAAAGCAAGCGCCTTGGCTCTAGCGGATCACTTGATACGGATTCACTTTCCATCCTTATCATTCCACCAAGCGGAGACAAGAAATGACGCCTATCGAGGTATGCGCCGACTGGGAAGGATTGGGCGGGCCGCAACGCCTGGGCTGGCTCCATGCGTGGAACAAAGGTGCTATCGAGAAATTTGAGTACGAACATGACCCCGAGGCGCTAACCAACCCTCTTTTAAGCTTGGTACAGATTGACCCAAGCATCCTTCCGTACGAGGGCTCTCAGTACCCGCCAAATGGCCGAGACATGTTCGGTGTATTTGGAGACTCTTGTCCTGACCGCTGGGGACGACTCCTCATGAAACGTCGACTGGAGCGCGACATCCGTGACGGTTTGGCCCCCAAAGGCTCTATTCTTCGGGAATCCGACTACCTACTAGGCGTCCACGACCAGTACAGGGTTGGAGCACTGCGCTACCGCCCCCATGGCGAAGGAGCTTTTCTCGACAACACGGATAATGTTGCCGCTCCACCTTTTGTTGCGATCACTGAACTTGAGAGGGCAAGTCAGGCTCTTGAGCGTGATCCCAACAACACCTCGCGTGATGGTCGAGATTGGCTCCGTATGCTAATTGCGCCTGGCGGCTCGTTGGGTGGCGCCCGTCCGAAAGCGAGCGTGGTCGACGACGCTGGTCATTTATGGATTGCAAAGTTTCCCAGCGTGCGTGACGAGTATGATGTTGGTGGCTGGGAGATGGTAGTTAATGCATTGGCCAAAAGCTGTGGCATTAATGTCGCTCAGGGTGCAGCCCAGCGCTACGCCAGCCCCTTTCACTGCTTCAGGGTTAAGCGCTTCGACAGAACAGAGCACGGTGGCCGGCTGCACTTTGCCTCGGCCATGACCTTGACGGGTCATATTGACGGCGAGGACGCAAGCACGGGCGTGAGCTACCTTGAGCTGGCGGAGGTTCTCATACGCGCAGGATCAGAGCCGAAGAGAGACCTGCAAGAGCTATGGACTCGCATCGTGTTCAGCATCCTTGTATCTAACACGGATGACCACCTGCGAAATCATGGATTTATTCTCAGCCCTAGCAGGGGGTGGTGCCTGTCAGAGGCCTACGACATCAACCCGGTGCCCACCGGAGATAGCCTGAAGCTCAATATCACCGAAGCAGACAACGCCCTGGACTTGGAGCTTGCCAGAGAAGTGGCGGGGCTCTTTCGTTTGCCTCTGTCAACGGCAGACGACATCATCGGCGATTGTAAACTCGTGGTTGGCCAGTGGCGTACCATCGCAAAGGCCGTTGGTCTGCCGCCTCGTGAACAAGATTACATGGCTCCCGCGTTCGCACTCTCTGGAAGTTAGACCTACGTCGGAACACTTGGCGGTCACCATAAAGCTGGGCGCAATTCCCTAGAGCAGGGACGCTCTAGGGGCGATTCAGACAGCATTTTCCTTACATGTTGGGTGTCAGACCACAGCGATTTGTCTTCAGCATGCTGCAAGCGAGGAAGGCCGGGCAGAAAGCGCTATAGAACCTACTTGACCGTCAGAACTTGTACGGCAAGAGCCTGCAATGTGACCATCACTTGCGTACGCACCAGAGCCAACCAGGGCCGTACACGAGTTGACGGTCTTTGAGAGTGGCGTCCACTAGGCTCTCGACCGCCAGTTTGCGTACGCCGCCCTAGAAGCCAGGGCGATCAGGCAAAAAGCACGCTACAGCCTGTCTGACCGTCAGAAGTTGTGCCGCAAGGATTCGCGCTATGACCGTCGATTTCTGTACGCAGTTGTCCCAATTAGGGCCGTACACGAGTTGACGGTCTTTGAGCGTGGCGTCCACTTGGTTCTTCAACCGTCAGTTTGTGTAGGCCACACTGGAAGCCAGGGCGATCAGACAAAAGCACGCCACAGCCTGCCTGACCGTCAGAAGCTGTACGCCAATGGCTCGCACTGTGACCGTCGATTTCTGTACGCAGATGGCCCAATCAGGGCCGTACACGAGCTGACAGTCTTTGATCGTAAAGGCAATTCTCTACCCAAGAAGGATTTGGAAATGAAGGTATCCCAGCTCATCCAACTGCTCAGCAGCTACCCTACGGATACGGAGGTACTCGTGGAAGGCTACGAGAACGGTTACGACCCGCTTCATTCCGTGTACATGCAAACACTCGCCAAGGTGCTGAATGCTGCGGACTATGACGGCCTGTTCGATGCACCTGAAAACCTGGTACTGGACGTTACAGGGGAGACACTGACAGGCATACGAAGGATGGCTCGAAGGGAAAATGGCGAACACCACAGTTATCTGGTGATCACGGGATTGCGAGGACACCGACGGTAAGACGCTAGAGGCGAATTGCTTGACTGCGATACCGGCCTGACAGGGAGAAATCAGAGCATCAAGGCGAAGCCTGTTACGCACCCACCAGAACGAGCGGCCACCAACAGCTGGCGATGCAGAAGCCTTACAGCGGCGATCTATAACGGACTTTTGAGCCCTGGCAAAACCCTACCCCAATCCTACCCCGGAGCTGGTTTTCACATAAAAAAAGGGCTACGCTGAAGCGTAACCCTTTGATTTGTCTGGTGCCGGCACCAAGAGTCGAACTCGGGACCTACTGATTACAAGTCAGTTGCTCTACCAGCTGAGCTATACCGGCGCGGGGTGCATTATATATCGCCAAATTTCTGTGTAAAGAGATCAGCGGCGTGCAGGCGCTGATTATCCTCTATTTTTTCCTGTGGATACCGTTCGTCCACTTGTGCATGACTTTTCGATCAACACTTCATAAAGGCTACGCAAGCCCTTGTTTTCATGCATCAAACACAACTGGTCAACAATTGACCTGACACCGCAAAGCCGCGTGAATTCTCGCTTTGAGGTAGTTACTACAACCTCATCAACACAGTTATGCACAGAAGGCGTGGATAACCACAGATACACACAAGTTGTGGATAAGTCTGTGCGCAAGCGGTACACAGGCTGGTGATGGCCTGTCAGTTATCCCGTTGAGCCAGCAACAGCAGGTTGCGCGGTGTCAGTGCCGGCTCGCAGAACTCGCCGAGCCGCACCCGATAGCCCGCCTCCTGCAGATACAGAGCCCGCTCCAGCACCAGCCACAGCTCCAAAGGACGCCGGAACAGGCCGCCAACCAGCTCCAGATTGCGTACCTGGGCCAAGCGCTGCCAGCCATGCGCTTCCAGCGCCTGCCAGTCCGCCGGTGCCGGCAGCTGCAGGTCGTGGTAAGCAGCCATGGCGAGGCAAAAGTCTGCGAGCGTTTGTGGCTGCGGGCCGGGCGCACGTGACGGGGTAGGCAGGTAGCTATCCACTCCCCTGCCCTCACGCTGCCAGTGATCAAACGCCAGCCGCCAGGCCATCGAGCGGTCACGCTGGCGCAGCTCACGGGCGCCGGCGGTGGCGCTCTGCTGCAGTGCCAGCCCCAGCTCATCGCGACTGAGCGGCAGCGCCGCCGTCTTTCCGGCCAGCGACAGCGGCTGGTGGCTCGCGCCAGCGATGCGGTTGTAACAGCAGGGCGACAACGCCAGCTGTCGGCACTGACGAGCAACTACCTGTTCGATCAACTGTCGATGCAGATCGCCACAGGCATGCAGCGCCACTAGCGTATCGCCGCGTTCAAGTCGTTCGGCATTGCTGGCCTGCATGACGTCGGCATCCAGATGCTGCGCATCAACCTGCAGCCGCGCACTCAGCTCGGCGCCGGCGCGGTTCAATTCAGCATCCCACTCCAGGTAGCAGACCGGGCAACCGCTCTGCCAGGCCAGCAACCGGCCCAGATGGCCCTTGCCGGCACACCAGTCGACCCAGCGTTCAACCGGCGCCGGCGTGCGCGCGGTGGCTACCGCAGCAAAGCGGGTAATCTGCTGCCACTTGCGGCCGGGGATGTGACGGTGCAGCAGCTCGGGCACCGACGGGGAAACGGCGGCCTCCCAACGCGGCAGCACGCAAAGCTCTTGCGCCTCTGCGGCCAGCTGGCCAAATGGCTCCAGCGCCCCCAGAAGCTGGGCCGGTTGCGACTGCGCCGCTTCGGCATCGGCCAGCGAGCGTGCGCGCAACCAGCCGGCCAATTCGGGCCAGTCGGCTTCCCACGCAAGCACAGGGGTTGTGAAAGGTCGGGCTCGCCACAGCGCCTGATGGCGCTGCAGCCAGTCCGTCAGGCGGGTGAACCGCGTGAGCAGATCCACGCCGCAGGGGTCAGCGCTGCGGGCGACTGGCATCAACCTTGAGCCAGCGCTCGACCAGCCGGAACAGCTGGGTAAAGACCAGCGTGATGATCAGATACATGACCCCGGCTACCAGGAAGAACAGCTCGTACTGGTAGGTGCGCGAGTTGATGGTGCGGATTACACCCATGATGTCCATCATGGTGATGGTGTAGACCACGGCACTGGCCTTGAGCATCAGGATCACTTCATTGCCGTAGGCCGGCAGGCCGATGCGAATGGCACGTGGCAGGATGATGTACTGCAGCGCCTGACGGCGGGACATGCCCAGCGCCCGCGCAGCTTCGACCTCACCCGGCGGTACCGCCTGAATCGCGCCACGCAGGATCTCGGCGATATAGGCTGCGGTATGCATGGTCATGGTGATCAGCGCGCACCAGTATGGCTCGCGCAGATAGGGCCAGAGGAAACTCTTGCGCACGACTTCGAACTGGGAGATGCCGTAATAGACCAAAAACAGCTGCAATAGCAGCGGTGTGCCACGGAAGAAGAAAATGTAGCTGTAGGGCAGCGCCCGGATATACCAGTGCCGCGACGCCCGCGCCAGCCCGAGGGGAATGGCAAAAAACAGACCGATGACCACCGCCAGCCCGACCAGCTGCAGGGTAACCAGGGTACCGTCCCAGAGTTGCGGCAAAAAGCGCTCGATCAGCGCCCAGCGTTCGGCCCAGGTCATAGTTCAGTCCTCACAAAACCCCGGTTGGCACGACGCTCGAACCAGTGCATCGCTGCCATGATAAAGACCGTGAGGAACAGGTAGATCAACGCGGCCAGCAGATAGAAGGTGAACGGTTCCTTGGTCGCATTCGCCGCGGTCTGGGCTTTGCGCATGATCTCTTCAAGGGTAATCAGCGAGACCAGCGCGGTATCCTTGAGCATGATCAGGTACAGGTTACCGAGCCCGGGCAGCGCCACACGCCAGAGCTGAGGCAGAGTAATGCGCCAGAAGATCCGCAGGTTCGACATGCCCAGCGCCAGGCCGGCTTCCTTCTGCCCCTTGGGAATGGCCAGCAACGCACCACGGAACACCTCGGTCGCGTAGGCACCAAAGCACAGCGCCAGCGCCAGGGTACCAGCAACAAACGGGCTCAGTGACAGGGTCGGATTGCCAAACCAGGCACCGATGGCATTCATCGCCGACACCGTGCCGAAGTACATCATCAGTACCCAGACGGTCTCCGGCACGCCACGCACTACCGACGTGTAAAAGCCGCCGCACAACCGCGCAACGCGATTGCCGGAGACCTTGGCGGAGGCACCCAGCAGGCCAAACAGCAGGCCGAACACCAGCGCGGCCAGTGACAGACGTAGAGTCATCCAGGTCCCTTCGAGCAGGGCTGGACCAAAACCGTGAAGATCAGGCATGAGTTTACATCCAGGTCGGGCCCCGCAGGGCCCGACTGGTCATCAGTAGATGCTGAAGGGGAAGTACTTGGCGTTGATGGTCTCGTAGGTACCGTTCTCGACGATCGTCTGCAGCGCCGCATTCAGACGCTCGCGCAGCGGGTCGCCCTTGCGCACGGCAATACCGATCTGGTCGTTGTCGAACACCGGCTCGCCCTTGAACTCGAAGTCTGCGCCAGCATCGCTCTGCAGCCACTCGTACTGCACGAAGTTGTCGGCCAGCACACCGTCAATACGGCCCGCGCTCATGTCCAGGTATGCGTTCTCCTGGGTGTCGTACAGGCGGATGTCGACCACATCACCCAGATTGTCTTCCAGCCACTGGCCGGCGATGGTCGCGCGCTGCGCACCAATGGTCTTGCCCTTCAGACTGGCTTCGTCGGTAGCGAAGTCAGACGACTTGGGCGCAACGAACTGCAGCTTGTTGGTGTAGTAGGGGTTGGTGAAGTCTACCGCCTGCTTGCGCTCGTCGGTGATCGACATGGAGGCGACTAGGAAGTCGAACTTGTTGTTGTTCAGAGCCGGAATGATGCCATCCCAGTCCGAGGTCACAACGGTGCACTCGACCTGCATCTCGGCACACAGTGCCTTGGCGATATCCAGGTCAAAGCCGACAACCTCTCCACTGGCGTCGATCTGGTTGAAGGGAGGGTAGGCCCCTTCTGTGCCGATACGCAGGCTCTCGGCAACGGCGGGAGCACTTACAAACAACGCTGTGGCGACTGCCAGCAAGACTTTCTTGTATTGCTTCATGGAAGGACTCCTTACTTATGGCTTGACATGAACTGTCGGCAGCGTTCGGAAACGGGATTGCCGAATACCTGCTCCGGAGTGCCGATCTCTTCGACCTGCCCCTGGTGCAGAAATACCACTTCACTCGATACCTGCCTGGCGAACCCCATCTCGTGGGTTACCAGAAGCATAGTACGCCCCTCTTCCGCCAGCGCGCGGATCACGTTCAATACTTCCTGCACCATCTCGGGATCGAGGGCGGAGGTAGGCTCGTCGAACAGGATCACGCGTGGCTGCATGGCCAGTGTGCGGGCAATCGCTGCGCGCTGCTGCTGACCACCGGAAAGCTGTGCCGGGAAAGCGTGGCGCTTGTCGGCGATCCCCACCTTCTCAAGAAAGGCCTCAGCCGCCTCAACGGCCTCGGCCTTGGACTGGCCCAGCACACGGCGCGGCGCCTCGATAATGTTGTCGAGGATGCTCATGTGCGGCCAGAGATTGAAGTTCTGAAAGACAAAACCGACGCGGGCACGCAGTCGGTTGATCTGGCTGTTGTCTGCGGCAACCAGATCGCCCTGCCGACTGCGCTTGAGCTTGAGCTCTTCGCCAGCGATCAGGATCTGCCCTTGATGGGGGTTCTCCAGCAGATTGATGCAGCGCAGCATGGTGCTCTTGCCGGACCCGGAAGAGCCGAGAATCGAGATAACGTCGCCGTCGCGGGCGACCAGATCAACGCCCTTGAGAACCTCAAGGTCGCCGTAACGTTTGTGCAGGTTGCGCACTTCCAGAGCGGGTGAAGTCACGTATCAATATCCACCAGGCTGTGTTGGCCGTCAGGTATGGGGCTATCACACTCGTGGTGCGATGCCATCGGGAAGCGTTCCCTATGCAGTCATCCGAGTGCGGTACTGATGGCAAACCTAGCACAGCTGCCAACCATGACCAAGATCAGCCGTTCGGTCACACCGGGCAATTAACAGGCAAGAGTCTTGCCAACCCCGATGCCAGACGCCTCGAATCACTAAAAACAAAAAAGCCCGCTGGGGTTGCCAGCGGGCTTTCTAAATAGTGGTGCCCGGGGACGGAATCGAACCGCCGACACGGGGATTTTCAATCCCCTGCTCTACCAACTGAGCTACCCGGGCAACGTGGGCGCCATTAAATAGATTGCGCCTCGACCTGTCAAGCACCCTGGAAAATATTTTCCATTTTTTCAGCTGCTTACCGGCAAATTACTCGCTGGGAGGAACGTAACCCTCGGCCTGCGCGTACTCTTCACCGGCCAGGAACTTGTCCATTTCCTGCTGGATGAAGCGGCGATCCTCGGGATCCATCATGTTCAGACGGCGCTCGTTGATCAGCATGGTCTGGTGCTTTTGCCACTCATCCCAAGCCTTGCGCGACACTTCGTTAAAAACCGCCTGCCCCTTCGGGCCCGGATAGGGTGGTCGGTCCAGCCCCGGCAGCTCCTTCTTGTACTTGCGGCACATCACCATGCGTGTCATCGACAAACTCCTCTCAGGCCAGTGACGGAACTCGCGCTTCGATCTGGCGCAGCAACTTCTTCACGGGAGCCGCCAGACCCAGCGATTCAGGGTGCCGCAGGTTATACCAGACCTGCCCGGATTCGGCCACGGCAGGGCGCACCGAGACTCGCAGCAGCAGGGGCTGAATGTCCAGATGAAAGTGGCTGAAGGTATGCCGCAGGGGCGCCAGCGCCTCGCGCTCATGCGCAGCCATCTGCAAGCGGCCGAGCAGGTCGACCAGCTCGTCTTCGGCATCCAGTTGCGGCGGACACCAGAGCCCGCCCCAGAGGCCGCTGGACGGCCGGCGCTGCAACCAGACGGCGCCCTCCTCATTTATCAGCAGCGGCATCACGCAGCTGCGCACCGGCAATACCTTGCGCGGCCTCGATGCCGGAAAGCGCTTCGGTTCGCCCAGCGCGCGGGCCTTGCAGCCCTCTCGCAGCGGGCAGAGCAGACAGGATGGATTGCTGCGGGTACACAGGGTCGCGCCGAGGTCCATCATCGCCTGGGTGTAGTGGGCCACCCTGTTTTGGGGCGTGAGCGACTCGGCCATGCGCCACAAACGGTCATGTACCGCCTTCTCGCCGGGCCAGCCGTCGACCGCCTCGAAGCGGGTCAGCACCCGCTTGACGTTGCCATCCAGGATCGGTGCACGAATGCCCATGCTGAGCGATGCCACCGCGCCCGCAGTGGAACGACCAATGCCCGGCAGCGCGCACAGCCCCTCGACACTGCGCGGAAACTCGCCGCCGAGCTGACTGACAACCAGCCTGGCAGCCTTGTGCAGATTGCGCGCTCGGCTGTAATAACCCAGCCCGGTCCACAGGTGCAGCACCTGATCCTCGTCAGCCGCCGCCAGCGCCTCAACGCTCGGCAGTTCCTGCATGAAACGCAGATAGTAGGGAATGACCGTGGCCACCTGCGTCTGCTGCAGCATGATCTCAGACACCCAGACCCGATAGGGGGTCATATCCTGCTGCCAGGGCAGGTCGTGCCGCCCATGCTCGTCATACCAGTCCAGCACGCGCTGGGCAAAAACCTCAGGTATCACCGTGAAAACAGCCCTTTGATGGCGTCACGCAGTTCCGGTGCCTTGTCGCCGAGAGAATCGTCAATGCGCTCTTCCAGTTTGCGCTGCACTTCGTTACCCACCAGTTTGCCGGCGATCTTGCCCACACCCTCGGTATCCACACCACAGCTGCTGCCGGCGTTATGCAGATAGCCATTGCAACGAATCGGCCACTCGATATCGGCATAGCGCTCATTAACCTGGCAGGCCTCGTCCGGCATCTCGCTGCGATCCCCTTCCAGCAACAGCCCCAGGCGATAGTCCAAACGCTGGTCGGGCAGATTGATCTCGCCCTTGCCCTTGCCATACAGGCCGGGCAAATCCGCGACCAGATCCCGGTTGCTGACCACACCGTTGCGCATGGTAAAGCTGCCGCTGAGCTGTTCGAAGGGGGTGTCTTCACTGCCGTGCTCGGCGCTCAAGGACTTACGATTGGCCAGTGCAATAGCGCGACAAACCTGCTGCTCCAGATTCACGCCGAGCAGCGCGCCATCATCTACCTTGAAGTTGGCCGAGCCGTTCAGGCTGTTCATCCAGCGACGCAGGCTGTTGCCGCCAGCGGTGACATCCAGATTCAGATCCATCAGGCCGCGAACCTGCTGCGGCACATCATAAGCCTGCTGCGCGGCCGCCGAATCAATCCCCTTGAGCTGCGCTTTCAGCGCATTGCTGACCGGCGTCTTGCGGGTGTCGATACTGCCACTGGCCGCGAAGGTGCCACCGAAGATGCCGCCATCGAGCTGCGTCAGCCGTACCAGGCCGTCACGCGCCTTTACTGCCACACTGAACGGCTTGATATTTTGCCCGGTCAGGGTGACTTGCTGCAGCGCCAGCTTGCCGTCCACGTCCAGGCTCGCCAGCACATCCAGTGGCAGCAGCGCTTCATCGCTCCACTCCTCCGGCGCCGACTGTGAGCGGCTGCCACCGGAGCCGGCAGCAGCACCAGTGCTCTCACCCGCCTCGCGCGGCGGCAGGTAGTTATCCAGATTGAGGTTGTCGCCACTCAGGTCAAAGCGCAGCGCCTGACGCTCGAAGTCAGCGACGCCCAGCGAGCCGTTTAGCGCAAAGCCGTCCAGCGCCAACTGCAGGTCGTTGAACATGATGCTGCTCGCACCGCCCTTGAGGTTGGCCGACAGCGCCACACTCGAGAGCGCACCGGGGTCTGCCATCTCCGGCAATTGCTGGCCGATGTCACGCAGCAGGTCACGGGCATCGAAGGCAGCGACGTCAAGCCGACCGGTCAGCTGCGGCTCGGTGCTGAGCCCCGTCACCTTCACCTGGCCAGTCGCGCGCATATCCGCCAGCGACAGCCGCAGCTGGCTCAGCTCGGCAACCTGCTCGGCAAGGTCAAGCATGCCGTCGCCCTGAAGCTGGAAATTAACCGCACGACCGTCGAACGGCTCACCGCTGGCGTCGACCTTCAGGTCCACAGCGCTGAGCTGATAGCGCTGACTCTCAGGCTGCAGGGTCGCCACCGAGGACAGATCCACACGCACCCGCATGGCCGGTTGATCAGTCGTCAGCAGTCCCTGAAAAGACACATCGAAGGGCTCGTCGGGAATCAGTGCGCCAGTCATGAAGTTGGCCTCATCCAGACTCAGGATGCGGCCGCTCTGGCGGTCTTCGTAGCGCACGCTGGCGTTGGTCACCCGCACGCTTTCGACGGTGATATCGAAGCTGCGGCCACTGTCCGCCGACTCTTCGCCGGCTGCACCGTCGCCTCCCGCACCTGCCGTTTCGGGCTTGGCTTGCGGGCCGACGCTTTCCCAGTTGCCAACACCCTTGTCGTTACGCACCAGTTGCAGCTGGATATCGTCGAGAATCACGTCACTCATGCGCAGCTGCTTGCGCAGCAGCGGCAGTACCTTCACGCCCAGGCCAAGGCTGCCAACGGAGGCCAGCGGCTGATCGGGCGTTGCCACCGGCGCCACACCCACGTTCTTGAGTTCGATACCAAGCCAGGGAAACAGCGACCAGCCGATATCACCATCCAGCGTCAGCTCGACATTGGCCTGCTCACGCGCGGCCTGACGAATGTCGTCCTTGTAGTCATTGGGGTCAAACATCCGGGTCAGGAAGAACAGCGCGCCGATCACCAGAATGACGATGCCTGCCAGCACCATCCCCAATACCTTGGCAAAGGATTTCATACTTGCTCCTTGTCGTTTGCGGCCTCCGCGCCGCCTGCATGCAGCCTACACGGCATCCAGCCTGATCGCGACCTGTTCGGCCAGCGCCAAACAGGCAGTCAAGCCCGGGGACTCGATCCCCAGCAGGCTGACCAGCCCGACAATACCGTGAGTCGTGTGGTCTTGGATGACGAAATCCCGGGCCGGTTCCCCCGGGCCGGACAGCTTGGGCCGCACGCCGGCGTAAGCCGGCTGCAGCCGCCGGGCATCGCAATCGGGCCAGTAGCGGCGAATCGCGCCGGCAAAGACATCGCGCAAACCCTCGTCGACCTGATAATCCAGTTGATCGATATAGCGCACATCCGGGCCAAAGCGCAGCTGTCCACCAAGATCCAGCGTCGCATGCACGCCGAGCCCTGCCGCATTGGCTTCCGGCATGGGGTAGACCAGGTGGGAAAAGGGCGAGCGACCGCTGTAATTGAAATAGCGCCCCTGACACAGCTGCAACGGCGGGATCTCACCCGCACGGGCGGCAGCCTGCACCTGCTGCGCGAACAGCCCGCCGGCGTTGACCACCTGTCGAGCGCTGACAACGAAGGGCTCGCCCGCGCTGGTGCCGGTCACGCGCAGCCCTCCGCTGATCGACTCCAGCCCGGCGACCCGGGTGTTGCAGTACAGCTCGCCGCCGGCGACCTGCAGCGCCGCCTCGAACGACTGCATCAGCGCATGACTGTCGACAATCCCGGTGAGCGGAGAGAACAGTCCGGCCACCGCCCGCACCTGCGGTTCACGTGCGGCGACATCGTCGGCACTCTGCCAGAGCAGCTCGACGCCATTGGCCGCGGCGTTGGCCTGCAACCGTTCAAGTGCGGGAATCTCGTCTTCGGTGACCGCCACCAGCAGCTTGCCGATGACGTGATGCGGCACCGCATGAGCGCGGCACCAGTCATACAACAGGTCGCGCCCATGCCGGCAAAGCTGCGCCTTGAGCGAGCCCGGCGCATAGTAGATACCCGCGTGAATCACCTCGCTGTTGCGGCTGGAGCAATGCTGACCAATGCTGCTTTCCTGCTCCAGCACCAGCACGCTGCGGCCGCCGCGCGCCATGCGCTGTGCGACAGCCAGCCCGACAACCCCTGCTCCGATGACCACCAGATCCACATCCACGCGCAGCTCTCCTCCTGTTTCGCTGCCATTGTGCCGTCAGCCATAGTCCGGCAACAGCCCTTCCTATCAAGCCGATTGGCAGACCCCATCAGTCACCGGTAGCCCTTCTGGCTGGCAGGCACGTATAATGCACGCCTTTGAATGCATCCATCAGCGGAGACACCCATGGCTGAGCGTAAGGCCAGCGTCGCGCGCGACACGCTGGAAACCCAGATCCAGGTCGCCATCAATCTCGATGGCACTGGCCAGGCCGATTTCGACATCGGGGTTCCCTTCCTTGAGCACATGCTCGACCAGATTGCCCGTCACGGCCTGATCGACATGACCATCAAGGCCCGCGGCGACCTGCACATCGACGACCACCACACCGTCGAAGACGTCGGCATCACCCTCGGCCAGGCGTTTGCCAAGGCCATCGGCGACAAGAAAGGCATCCGCCGCTACGGCCATGCCTATGTGCCGCTGGACGAGGCGCTGTCGCGCGTGGTGATCGACTTCTCCGGCCGCCCCGGCCTGCAGATGCACGTGCCCTTTACCCGCGCCAGCGTCGGCGGCTTTGACGTGGATCTGTTCATGGAATTCTTCCAGGGCTTCGTCAACCACGCCCAGGTCACCCTGCACATCGACAACCTGCGTGGTGTGAATACTCACCACCAGATCGAGACCGTGTTCAAGGCCTTCGGCCGCGCGCTGCGCATGGCGATTGAAGAAGATCCACGCATGGCCGGCATCACCCCGTCGACCAAGGGTTGCCTGTAAGCCATGAGCAGCCATGTAGCCGTCATCGACTATGGCATGGGCAACCTGCACTCGGTTGCCAAGGCGCTTGAACATGCAGGCGCCCGCCAGGTCGACGTGACCAGTGATCCGCAAATCATCCTCGCCGCCGACCGCGTGCTGTTGCCGGGCGTTGGTGCCATTCGCGACTGCGTCAGCGAACTGCGCCAGCTCGAACTCGACGGCGTGGTCCGTCAGGCCGCCAGGGAAAAGCCCCTGCTCGGCATCTGCGTCGGCATGCAGATGCTGCTGGAGCACAGCGAAGAGAATGGCGGTGTTGACTGCCTCGGTCTGTTCCCGGGCAAGGTGCGCTTCTTTGGCAATGAGCTGCATGAAGCCGACGGCACCCGCCTGAAGGTCCCGCACATGGGCTGGAATCAGGTCAAGCAGGCCATCGACCACCCGCTCTGGCACCGCATTGAGCAGGATGCCCGCTTCTACTTTGTGCACAGCTATTACGCTGCGCCGGACAAGAGCGGCCAGCTGGCCGGGCGCTGCCACTACGGTGTCGACTTCGCCGCCGCACTGGCCCAGGACAACGTATTCGCCACCCAATTCCACCCCGAGAAAAGCCACACCAACGGCCTGCAGCTGTTGAGCAACTTTCTCGCCTGGGATGGGCGCTGGTAAACATCGAGCGACAAGCCACAAGCTGCAAGCCACAAGCCAGACCGCTTGAAGCTTGAAGCTTGAAGCTTGAAGCTCTTTTTCCAAAGGAAAAAGACATGCTGATCATCCCCGCTATCGACCTGAAAGACGGTGCCTGCGTGCGCCTGCGTCAGGGCCTGATGGAAGACGCCACCGTGTTCTCCGACGACCCGGTCGCCATGGCCGCCAAATGGGTTGAAGCCGGCTGCCGCCGCCTGCATCTGGTTGACCTGAACGGCGCCTTCGAGGGCAAGCCGGTCAACGGCGATGCGGTCACCGCGATCGCGCGCCGCTACCCGAACCTGCCGATCCAGATCGGCGGCGGTATCCGCTCGCTGGAAACCATCGAGGAATACGTCAAGGCGGGCGTCAGCTACGTCATCATCGGCACCAAGGCGGTCAAAGAGCCGGAGTTCGTCGGCGAAGCCTGCCGCGCGTTCCCGGGCAAGGTCATCGTTGGTCTAGACGCCAAAGACGGCTTCGTTGCCACCGACGGCTGGGCCGAAGTCAGCAGCATTCAGGTGGTTGACCTGGCCAAGCGCTTTGAAGCCGACGGCGTCAGTGCCATCGTCTACACCGACATCGCCAAAGACGGCATGATGCAGGGCTGCAACGTTGAAGCGACCGCCGCGCTGGCCAACGCCACCTCGATCCCGGTGATTGCCTCCGGCGGCATTCACCACATCGGCGACATCCAGACCCTGCTCGACGCCCGCGCCCCCGGCATCATCGGCGCCATCACCGGCCGTGCAATCTATGAAGGCACGCTGGATGTAGCTGAAGCGCAGGCGCTGTGTGACAACGCAGCGGCAAGCCACAAGCCATAAGCGGCAAGCTGTCCGCGCCGGTTTACTGATTTTGCTTGCAGCTTGAAGCTTGTCGCTTGCAGCTGCTTTCGGAGAAAGCCCATGCCCCTGGCCAAACGCATCATCCCCTGCCTCGACGTCGATAACGGTCGCGTGGTCAAGGGCGTCAAGTTCGAGAACATCCGCGACGCCGGTGATCCGGTGGAAATCGCTCGTCGTTACAACGAGCAGGGCGCGGACGAAATCACCTTCCTCGATATCACCGCCAGCCATCAGGAGCGCGACACCACGCTGCACACGGTCGAACGCATGGCCAGCCAGGTGTTCATTCCACTGACCGTCGGTGGCGGCGTGCGCACCGTGCAGGATATTCGCAACCTGCTCAACGCCGGCGCGGACAAGGTATCCATCAATACCGCAGCGGTGTTCAACCCGGAGTTCGTCGGCGAAGCGGCGGATCGCTTCGGTTCGCAGTGCATCGTTGTGGCGATCGACGCCAAGCGCGTGTCCGGCCCGAACGAACCCGGCCGCTGGGAGATCTTCACCCACGGCGGACGCAAGCCAACGGGGCTGGACGCAGTCGAGTGGTCGAAGAAGATGGAACAGCTGGGCGCTGGCGAGATTCTGCTGACCAGCATGGATCAGGACGGTGTGAAGAGCGGCTACGACCTGGGCGTAACCCGCGCCATCAGCGACGCCCTGCACATCCCGGTGATCGCCTCCGGCGGCGTCGGCAACCTGCAGCACCTGGCCGACGGCGTACTACATGGCGGCGCCGATGCGGTGCTGGCGGCGAGCATTTTCCACTTCGGCGAATACAGCATTGCCGAAGCCAAGGCCTATATGGCCGAGCGCGGCATCGAGATGCGTCTCTGATATCACTGACGGCTTCCACGCTCTGCCTGGGATACTGACCGCACGGACGTTACGCATACCGATAAGCGGCGGTGAGACGCAGAGCATTGGAACGATCAGCGACGGCGGAGCGCGCACGGACTCCAGTCCCGTTTACGCGGGCGAGTAGCGCAGGGCTGGCGGGAAACAGGACGGCAGCATGTCTGAGGAGCGCAGCGACGAGTTCTGCCGTCCCCCGCCAGGCCGAGCAACGCAGCGAACCCGAAGGGCCGCGTAGCCGGGTGCCCCGGGGGATCGCTAAGGGGGGCTGGGCAAGCGGCCCCCCTTGGCTCGCCGTAAAAGGCGAAAAGCCATCTGTCAGGCGACACCGCAGCCGGCAATGCCATGCAAAACTGAACGCACCAGAGATGCACGCCCTGACGGGCGCTCCCACGCGGAGCATGGGAGCGATCAACGATCAAGCAGCTAACGCTCCAACAACGCCTGCACACTCACCAACCGCACACCCTCTCCCTCCAGTTGCGGCAACCGCCGCTCCAGATAGCGCACGGTCTCAGGATACGGATGACCGATCAGTACCGCCGCGCCGTCCTTGCGCGCCTTGGCGACAGCCAGAGCGAACTCGTAATCAATCTCCGCCTCGGTCCGCTGGTTATCGAGGAACACGTCGCGTGACACGCTCGGCACCTGTGCAGCCTTGGCGGCAAAAACAGCCTGAGTCTGGGCAGTAGTGCGACTGTCGACAAAGAACAGATGCCGCTCGGCGAGTACCTGCATCAGCCAGTCCATGCGCTGACGATCCGCAGTCAGACGACTGCCCATGTGGTTGTTGACACCCTGAATCGGACTGAAGGCATTCAGGGCGAGTTGCAAACGGGAGCGAAACTCGGCTTCCGACATGGCCGTGGTCAACCCGCCGGGGCCAATCGACAGGCCGGCCATGTTTTCCATCGGCAGATGCAGCATCACCGGCTTGCCGGCTGCCGCGGCTTCGGTGGCCAGCAGCTGTGAGTGGGGAAGAAACGGCAGGATGGCCAGTGCAACCGGACCAGGCAAAGCCACCAACTGGCGGCCAACCGGCAGGCTCTGGCCCACGTCATCAATGATGATCGCCAACTGCGGCATCAAGGGCGGCTCGATGGGCGACGCCGGCGGAACCGGTTCGGGCTCGACAACCACCGAGGGCACCTCGTCCGCTGAGGCCGGCGGCGCATCACCCGGGACGATGGGACCAACAGCAGCGTCCGCCTCGATCACGGGCAGGTCAGACGACTCGGTTGATGGTGCCGTAGCTGTTACCGGGACGGGCGCAGGTTTTTCCGGCGACTCCTCGTCCGAGCAGGCGCCCAGCAACAGCGCAAAACCCAGCACAAGCGCAGGCAACACGCCAACGCGCGACAGAAAGGTCCAGCTCATTTATCAGTCTGCGGCGCGCGCACGTGTGGCGATGTTCAGCCCCTTGAGCAGGCTCAGCGCCTGGGTCAGTTGATAGTCGTCGTCGAGCAGGCTGCGCTCCGGCTTGGGCTCGCTGCCCGTGGGCCGCTCGTTGCCACTGGCGTTATTGATGTGGCCAGCCAGATCGGCCTCACGGAAGCCGACCTCGCCCTCGTCGACTGTCAGATGTCCGCGCTCGACACGGATATCCGGCACGATGCCCTGGGCCTGAATCGAGCGTCCGCTCGGCGTGTAGTAAAGCGCAGTGGTGAGTTTGAGCGCCCGGTCATTGTTCAGCGGCAATACGGTCTGCACCGAGCCCTTGCCGAAACTGTCGGTACCCATGATCACACCGCGCCCCAGATCCTGCAGCGCCCCGGCAACGATCTCGGAAGCCGAGGCCGAGCCACCGTTGATCAGCACCACCAGCGGCACGCTGCCGGAAGGATTGCTGCTGGTCGCGTTGAAACGCATCTCGGCGTTACTCAGGCGCCCCTTGGTGTAGACGATCAGGCCGCTGTCGACGAAGCTGTCGACCACCTCGACCGCCGCTTGCAGAACGCCACCCGGGTTGTTGCGCAAATCGAGCACCAAGCCCTTGAGCTGGCCGTTGGTGTTGAGGCGATTGATCGCTGCGCGTACCTCATCACCGGTGTTGATCTGGAACTGGGTGATGCGCAAATAGACGTACCCCGGTTCAAGATCCTCGGTCTTGACGCTCTTGACCTTGATAATGGCCCGCGTGAGCGTCACCTCAAACGGGCGTCCTTCGCCACGCACCAGGGTCAGTCGAACCTCGGAACCCGGCTCGCCGCGCATGCTGTCGACCGCGTCCATCAGACTCATGCCCTTTACCGGCTGATCGTCGATCTTGATGATCAGGTCGCCGGCCTCGATACCTGCCTCGGCGGCGGGGGTGTCGTCAATCGGAGATACGACCTTGAGGAAGCCGTCTTCCTGCCCCACTTCAATGCCCAAACCGCCGAACTGACCTTCGGTGGAGTCTTGCAGGCCGGTGTAATCTTCCGGGGTAAGGTAGGCGGAGTGCGGATCAAGCCCCTCGAGCATCCCGCGAATGGCGTTTTCCAGCAGGGTGGCGTCGTCCACCGGCTCGACATAGGAGCCGCGAATGCGTTCGAATACCTCAGCGAAGGTGCGCAGCTCGTTCAGCGGCAGCGGTGCGGTAGCGGGCTGGGAAGCCGACTCCTGAGCCTGAACCTGTGACAGGCCAAAGGCCAGGGCAAACCCGGCCACCAACAGACGACGCGCTGCGATCATGTAACTCTCCAGTCCGGAATATTCAACAACCACCCGTGATCTGCAGCGGGCGCTGTCACCCGGACAGCATACACCAGCCCAGCGGATCCAGCGCCTGACCACGGTGACGAATGGCAAAATACAGTGACGGCTCGCTCAACCCGCCACTGCTGCCGACGGTGGCAATGGGCTCACCGGGCTGCACCCAGGCTCCCACTTCCTTCAGCAAGGTCTGGTTGTGGCCATACAGGGTCAGATAGCCACCGCCGTGATCGAGAATCAGCAGCAGCCCAGAGCCACGCAACCAATCGGCAAACACCACCCGGCCACCGTGAATGGCATTGACCGGGGTTCCGCTCGGCGCATTGATTACCAGCCCATCCCACTTCAATCGGGAATCGGCACCGCGCTGACTGCCGAACCGCGCCGCCACCTGCCCCCTGACCGGCAACGGCATCTTGCCACGTGCCTGGGCGAAGGGCAGGTTACCTGCCGGCACCGGGATGCTGACTACGGCTTCCTCGAGACGCTTGATCAAGCGTGTCAGCTCGGCGCGCTCGGCTTCACGGGCGCGCAGCTGTTCGGCCTGACTGCGCTGCTGACCTTGCAGTGACGCCAGCAACTGGCTGCGCTTGCGCTGCTGGGTTTCAAGTGCGGCGGTACGTTCGGCCAGCCCTTCGCGCTGCTGCTGCAGGCTCGTCTGCTGGGTGACTATCTGTGCGCTGGCCTGCTGCAACTCGGCGATGGTGTCGTTGAAACGGGTGATTTCCCCGACCCGCGCCTGGCCGACGTAGTCGTAGTAGCGCAGCATCCGCGCCATGCGGCCCGGGTCATCCTGATTCAGCAGCAACTTCAAATAGCTCTGCTGACCGGCCATATAGGCGGCGCGCACCTGACGGGCGATCTGCTGCTGCTGGGCCTTGAGCGAAGCCTGCAGGGTGCGGGTCTGCTCTCGCAGGTCGATCAGACGGCTCTCGCCATCGCGAATCTGCTGCTCAAGCTCGCGTCGTTCGCGCTGCAGGCGACCAATGTCCGTCTCGCTTTCCTTCAGCTCGGCCTCCATGCCGGAGACCTCCTGCCGCAGGCCCTGCAACATGACCTTCAGCCGCTCGATGTCCGCCTGGGCCTTCTCCAGCTCGGCACGGGCAGCACGCGAATCTGACGGCTGATCTGCGGCCAGCGGTGCAACCCAACCACATATCGCAGCCAGCAGCATGGCCATCAGCGGCCGACGCCAGCGTCCCTGCTGAGCACTGGGCATCGGCGCTTACTTCACGCTGGTGATAATGCTGCGACCCGTCATCTCGGCCGGTTGCGGCAGGCCGAGCAGGGTCAGCAGGGTTGGTGCAACGTCGGACAGGATGCCGCCGTCACGCAGCTCGACCTGACGCGGGCCGACATAGACGAAGGGCACCGGCTCGCAGGTGTGCGCCGTGTGCGCCTGCCCGGTGTGCTCGTCGGACATCTGTTCGACGTTGCCGTGGTCGGCGGTGATCAGCGCCTCGCCACCGACCTTGGCCAATGCGGTGCTGATACGGTCAATGCAGCTGTCGAGACATTCGACTGCAGCAACTGCCGCGTCGAAGACACCGGTGTGGCCGACCATGTCGCCGTTGGCGTAGTTGACGATGATCACGTCGTAGCGCTGCTGCTCGATGGCCTCGACAATGCGATCGGTCACTTCCGGCGCACTCATCTGCGGCTGCAGGTCGTAGGTCGCAACCTGCGGGGACGGGATCAGGATCCGCTCTTCGCCTTCGAACGGTTCTTCACGGCCGCCGGAGAAGAAGAAGGTCACGTGGGCGTACTTTTCGGTTTCGGCGATACGCAGCTGGGTCTTGCCCTGCTTGGCCAGGTATTCACCCAGCACGTTTTCCAGTGTTGCCGGCGGGTAGGCGCAGGGCGCCGGAATGTCGGCGGCGTACTGCGTCAGCATCACGTAGCCGGCCAGCTTCAGCTCGCGCTGGCGGGCAAAGCCGCTGAAACCCGGCTCAACGAAGGCACGGCTCAGTTCGCGGGCGCGGTCGGCGCGGAAATTCATGAAGATGACAGCGTCACCATCCTCGACCCTGACCGGCGCACCGATAGTGGTGGCCTTGACGAATTCGTCACTCTCGCCGCGCTCGTAGGCGGCAGCCAGACCATCGGCTGCGGTCTGCGCGCCGAACTCGCCGCGACCCTCGGTGATCAGATTGTATGCAGCCTCGACCCGCTCCCAGCGGTTGTCACGATCCATCGCGTAATAGCGGCCGATCAGGCTGACGGTGCGACCCTTGCCGAGGCGGGCATAAGTATCTTCCATCATCTGCAGCGAGGCCTCGGCGCTCTTTGGCGGCGTATCCCGACCATCGAGGAAGGCGTGCAGATAGATGTTCTCGGCACCACGGCGGGCCGCCAGCTCGACCATCGCCGCCAACTGCTCTTCATGGCTGTGCACGCCGCCCGGCGACAGCAGCCCCATGACGTGGACGGCGCGACCGGCAGCCACGGCCTTGTCAACCGCGCCGCAGATCACCGGATTCTCGAAGAAGTCGCCGTCCTGAATCGACTTGGTCACGCGGGTGAAGTCCTGATAGACGACGCGGCCCGCACCCAGGTTCATGTGGCCAACCTCCGAGTTGCCCATCTGGCCGTCCGGCAGGCCAACATCCATGCCCGAGCCGGATACCAGCGTGTGCGGCGCGCTGGCCCAGAGCTTGTCCCAGACCGGCGTCCTGGCTGCCATGATGGCGTTGGAGTCGGGAGATTCACTGTAACCGAAGCCGTCCAGAATCATCAAAACCACAGGTTTGGGCGCTGCTGTCATGGCAAAAACTCGCGTTGAAAAGATCGGGAAAGGGTACTGCGTGCCTGTCGGCCGCCAACAAGGCCCCCAGTTTACTGGTCGGGCGGCGGCCTGTCATGCTCGGTTCCCGCCAACCTTGGTGTATACTCGCGAGCTTTCAGCGTCCCGGAAGCCAGTTCAATGCAGTTTCTCCAACATCTGATCGAATTCATCGGCAATCACTATCTGCTGACCACCGCCTTTCTTGTCGTGCTCGCCCTCCTGCTGTTCACCGAGGGTCGCAAGTCAGGCAAGGCCCTGACTGCCAGCCAGGCCACCACCCTGATCAACCGGGAACAGGCGGTTGTGATTGACCTGCGCTCAAAGAAGGACTTCAGCGCAGGCCATATCGTCGATTCCATCAACATTCCCTACGACGCGCTCGAAAAACGCATGGGCGAACTGGACAAGCACAAGGGCAAGCCGTTGCTGCTGGTCTGTGCCGCAGGTCAGCACGCAGGCAGCTGCGCCAAGCAGCTCAAAGCTGCCGGACACGAGAACGTCGCCCGCCTGGCAGGCGGTATCTCGGGCTGGCGCGCCGACAACCTTCCATTGGTCAAATAACATGGCAGACGTCGTCATCTACAGCAGCAATTATTGCCCTTTCTGCATGCGCGCCAAGCAGCTGTTGGCCAGCAAGGGCGTGCAGTTCCGCGAGATCTGTGTCGATGGTCAGCCCGCCGTACGCGCCGAGATGACCCGCCTGGCTGGCGGGCGCACGTCGGTTCCGCAGATCTGGATCGGCAACACCCATGTCGGCGGCTGTGATGACCTGGTCGCCGCGCAGCGCTCTGGACAACTGGATGCGCTGCTGGCAGGGTAAGCAGCGCTTTCAACCCGAAAACACAACCATCACTTCAAGGATTTTTCACGATGGCCGAAGAACAGAACAATCAAGCCGCCAACGGCGCACAGGCAGGTCAGCCGCAGTTCAGCCTGCAGCGCATCTACGTCAAGGACCTTTCCTTCGAGTCGCCGAAGTCGCCGGCCGTTTTCCAGAGCCAGTGGAATCCTCACGTCAATCTGGACCTCAATACCCGCAACACCGAGCTGCAGCCGGGTATCTATGAAGTGGTTCTGACCGTCAATGCCACCGTCACCACTGGCGAGAACGAAGTCTGCTTCATCGCTGAAGTACAGCAGGCCGGCATCTTTGCCATCGACGGCCTGGATGAAGCGGCCATGCGTCACACCCTCGGCGCGTTCTGCCCGAACATCCTATTCCCCTACGCCCGTGAAACCATCGACAACCTGGTACTGCGTGGCAGCTTCCCTCCCCTGATGCTGTCCCCGGTCAACTTCGACGCCCTGTTCGCCCAATCCGAACAGCGTCGTGCCGCCGAGGCCGCAGGCACTGCCTGATCAGCCGCTGCTTGCCGGGCCGCAAAGCCCGGCAAGCACCTCGCATCAATACCGGCAACCACCGGATCTTGTGCGCGCCAAGGCGCATGATCTAAGGTAGGCGTCCGCCCCCCGAACGAAGACGGAATCTCGCATGACCCTGCCGGCCTCTCGCCCTCTCTACCTGCTTGCCCTGATTGTGTCCGCCCTGCTGATGGCAGCCGCTCTTTATCTGGAGCACGTGGTTGGCCTGGAGCCCTGCCCGCTGTGCATCATCCAGCGCATTGCGCTCATCATCGTCGGTCTGATCTGCCTTGCCGCAGTGCTGCATAACCCCGGCCCGAAGAACGGCAAGCGCACCGGCGCACGAACCTACGGCGTTCTGCTGACGCTGGCCAGCCTTTTTGGGGCAGGCACCGCCGGCCGCCAGGTCTGGCTGCAGCACTTGCCACCAGATCAGGTGCCATCATGCATTCTGCCGCTGGACTACATGCTCGAAACCCTGCCCTTCTGGGATGTGCTGAGCCAAGTCTTCAGCGGCACCGCCCAGTGCGCAGAAGTGACCTGGACCTTCCTCGGCCTGAGCATCGCCGAAGGCACCCTGATCGCGTTCATCTGCTTCTCTGTCTTCGGTGTAATGCAGATCCTGCGCAAGGTCGACTGATTGCTGCAGAACCGGCATCAGAAGCCTTGATGCGGCGATACCGACTGGCCTATTCTGATGCCAGCCCGGGATTCATTCACACCCACTAAGTCGGCCAGACCGACACTGCCGAAAAGAGGTGGAAGATGCTGGAAACCTGCAGAACCTCCCAGGAGCGCTGGGGCGGTGTTCACCAGTTGATCGACCGCTGGCTCGCCGAACGCAACCAGCTGATCCTGGACTACACCCAGCTGCGCAAACGCACGCCGGTGCCCGACTCCGCCGACACGGCACTGTCGGCCTTCTGTGACGTGCTGGTCGACTACGTTTCCGCCGGTCATTTCGAAATCTACGAACAGCTGCTGCGTGAAGCACAGGATTTCGACGACCAGCGCGGCATTGAGCTGGCTCATCAGGTCTACCCGCGCATCGAAGCCATTACCCTCGAAGCCGTTGCCTTCAATGATCGCTATGGTCAGGCAGCCAGCATCATCGACGAGACGCAGATGCAACAGCAGCTGGAACAGCTGGGCGGCCTGTTGCATGAACGTTTCGAGCTTGAAGACTGTCTGATCGAAGTACTGCATACCGCTCACAAGGATCTGCTCGGCGCCGTCTGAGCAATCCGCAGACCAAGGAACAGCTGCTCGTGACCAGCACAGACAAGCCAAAAACCGCCGACAGGGTTGCCTCACCTCTGCATCTGCTGAAGACCCTGACACGCACCCTCAACGAACACCTCACCGAGGCCTGCGAGAAAGCGATCAAGGATGCGGGCAAGGCCCTGGAGAAGCTCCAGCGCCAGCAGGAAAAGCTTGAGGACAAACTCAAACAGAGCGAAGCCAGGCTGGCCGAGCGCACCGCCGAGGATCCGAACAAGCCGGCAAGCAAGACGCGCCGCAAGATTGCCGACCTGCGCGCGGCGCTGGAAACGCTTGAGCAATCGCGCAACAACGCCGAGCGCTATATCGCCCAGCTGGAAGCCGATGTGCGTCAGACCCTGCGCCTGGCCAAGGGGCTGGACCGCATCGACGCCCAGGTGACCCAGGCCCTCGACAAGCGCGACGCACCCAAACCGGCCGCCAAACCGCGCAACCGCCGCGCGCCGACCAGGCGCAAACCCTCGGCAGCCAAGTCTGCAGCTCAGCCCGCTACTGAAGCGAACTGAGCTGACGCTCCAGGCATAGCGCCAGCTGCTCTACCAGCTCGGCGCGACGCCCGTCCATCTGCCCAATGCAGCCCGCCGCAAGGCACTGCTGCAGCCCGGCTGCGGTCAACTCGCTGCGCTCAAGCCAGACAGCCAGGCGCGCCAACTGACTCAGTTCCGCCTCGACCTCCGCCTGCTTGGCTATCTGATACAGCGCCTGAGACTGGGGGTCGCCGGCGAGGCCGCGACGAGCCTCACGCGCCGGCAGAATAACCGCATCCCGCCAGGCTGCCTGCTGCAGATGCAGCGCCTGCCATTGCGGCGCCGGCAGGGCACGCTGCTGCAGCCAGAGCCAGATAGTCAGCAACAGAAGCAGCACGTCTTCGTCGCATTCGTCCTGCAACGCCAGCAGCAGAGGCGCTGCACCCGGCCTGGCATACAGCCACTGCGCCCATTGCGGCAAGCCGATGGTTGTCTTACTCATTGTGCTTCTCCCGCCTTGCGGCGCTGATATACTCCCGCCCCATGATAAGCATCGACTCCCTTACCCTGCAGCGCGGCCCCCTGCGACTGCTTGAACACGCCAACCTCACCCTGCATGCCGGCCAGAAAGTCGGCCTGCTGGGGACCAATGGTGCCGGCAAATCCAGTCTGTTCGCCCTGTTGCGCGGCCAGATCGAACCCGACGCCGGCAGCTGCAGCGTACCGGCCGACTGGCGTATCGCCCACATGCAGCAGGAAGTCAGCGCGCTGGACCGCAACGCGGTCGACTATGTGCTCGACGGCGACCAGCGCCTGCGCGATATCCAGCGGCGGCTGGCCGAGGCCGAGCGCCTGGAGCAGGCCGAGCAACTCGGCGCACTATACGCCGAACTGGAAAGCCACGGTGGCTTCAGCGCCGACAGCCGCGCGCGTACCCTGCTGGCCGGCCTGGGGTTCACGACCGAACAATGCAGCCGCCGCGTCGGCGACTTCTCCGGCGGCTGGCGGATGCGCCTGAACCTGGCGCAGGCGCTGATGTGCCCGTCCGACCTGCTGCTGCTCGACGAACCGACCAACCACCTGGATCTGGACGCCATCCTCTGGCTGGAAGACTGGCTGCGCAACTACCCCGGCACCCTGCTGCTGATCTCCCACGACCGCGACTTCCTGGATGCGGTAGTTGAGCACATCGTGCACTTTGAAAACCGTACACTGCACCTGTACCGCGGCGGTTTCAGCCAGTTCGAGCGCACCCGGGCAGAGCGCCTGGCACAGCAGCAGTCAGCCTTCGAGAAGCAGCAGGCCGAGCGCGAGCACATGCAGAGCTACATTGCCCGCTTTCGAGCCAAGGCCAGCAAGGCCAAGCAGGCACAAAGCCGCCTGAAGGCGCTTGAGCGGATGGAAGAACTGAGTCCGGCGCACATCGACTCGCCCTTCTCGTTCAGCTTCCGTGAGGCCAGTAACCAGTCAACCCCGCTGCTCGACCTGCATCAGGGCACCCTTGGCTACGATGGAACGGCGATTCTCGAGCAGGTCAAACTGCAGCTCGCACCGGGCGCGCGTATCGGCCTGCTGGGGCCCAACGGCGCCGGCAAGTCTACCCTGATCAAATCACTGGCCGGCAGCTTGCCGCTGCTTGGCGGCGAACTGAAAACCGGCGAACATCTGGCCATCGGCTACTTTGCCCAGCACCAGCTCGACAGCCTCGACCCGCAAGCCAGCCCGCTACTGCATCTGGCACGCCTGGCACCGGATGAGCGCGAGCAGGTACTGCGCAACTTCCTCGGCGGCTTTGACTTCAAGGGCGACCGCATCGAAGAGCCGGTGCTGAATTTTTCCGGCGGCGAGAAGGCCCGTCTGGCACTGGCGCTGATTGCCTGGCAACGCCCCAACCTGCTGCTGCTGGACGAGCCAACCAACCACCTCGACATGGAAATGCGTCACGCGCTGACCGTCGCCCTGCAGGCCTTTGAAGGGGCCATGCTGCTGGTCTCCCACGACCGCGCCCTGATCCGCGAGACTACCGACGAGCTCTGGCTGGTCGCCGATGGGCGTGTGCGCAGCTATGAAGAAGACCTCGACAGCTACACCCGCTGGCTGGCGCAGTTCCGCCAGCAACAGGCCGCGGCGGCGGCCCCGGAAGCCAGCTCAGGTGCGCCCAAGGTAGACGCCAAGGCCCAGCGCCGCGCCGCGGCCGAACAGCGACAACTGCTGGCGCCACTGAAAAAGGCCGCAGAAAAGCTGGAGAAGGAACTGAACAAGGTCAGCGACCTGAACGCCGAGGTGGAGAACGCGCTGGCCGACAGCAGCCTGTACGAAGCTGCCAGCAGAGACAGGCTGAAGGAGCTGCTGAACCGCCAGGCCGAGTATCGCCAGCAGATCGCCCAACTGGAAGAAGACTGGCTGATGGCTCAGGAAGAGCTCGAAGCCCTGCAACAGGAACTCGGCAACAGCTGAGCGAGGAGCCCGCATGACCCTCTGGATCGACGCCGACGCCTGCCCCAGGCCAGTACGTGACGTTACCGTCAAGGCCGCCCGACGCAAGCAGATCGAACTGGTACTGGTGGCCAACAGCGCCCAGCAACTGCCGCCGGGCCCCGGCATACGCCAGGTAACAGTAGCCGCCGGCGCCGACGCTGCCGACCATTACATCATCGAGCACTCACGACCCGGCGACCTGGTGGTCACAGCCGACATCCCACTGGCTGCCGGCCTGGTCGACCGCGGCGTCACCGCCATCAACCCGCGCGGCCAGATCTACGACAAGGGCAGCATCGGCGAGCGCCTGGCAGTGCGCAACCTGATGGACGAGCTGCGCGGTGCCGGACTGGCCGGCCGCAGCGGCCCGGCCCCCTACAGTGACAAGGACAAGCAGGCCTTCGCCAATGCCCTGGACCGCCTGATCGCGAGACTCTGAGACCTCAGCGGCCGGTCCGGAACTGAGCCGCATCGCGCATCAGCACCACACGCACCTTCTCCAGCTCGGCGGACAGGCGATCCAGCTCGACCGCTTCGGCGGTGTTGGCCAGCGCAACGGCTTCGACCTCGTGCAAATGGGTAGCGACATCTTCGCCGACCGCCGACTGCTCCTCCGTCGCAGTAGCGATCTGCGCGTTGCGCCCGACGATACTGGCGATCTCGCTGACAATGCCGGCAAGAATCTCGGTACTGCTTTGCGTTACCTGCAGACAACGATGCACCGAGGTGCGACTCTGCTCCATCGCACTGCGGGCCGACTCCGAGGCCTGCTGCAGACGGGAGATGAAGTCCTGGATCTCGCTGGTCGACTGCGCCGTGCGCTGCGACAGGTTGCGCACCTCGTCGGCCACCACGGCAAACCCGCGGCCCTGATCACCGGCGCGCGCGGCCTCGATGGCGGCATTGAGCGCCAGCAGGTTGGTTTGCTCGGCGACACCCTTGATCACATCAACCACCTGGTCGATATCGATGGCGAGCTGCGCCGCACCATCGACCGCCTCGCCGGTTTGCGCGATGTTATTCTCCAGTGACGCCACCTCGCGGGCAATCTCCTGCATCGCCGCATGGCCGTCCTGGGCACGCTTGTCAGCCTCACTGGAGGCCCGCGCCGCATCGGCCGCATTGCGCGCGACGTCGGCAGTCGCCTGGCTCAGCTCCAGCATGGCCTGCACCATATACCGCGTCTTGTCCTGCTGCTGCTCCGAGCCCTGACGCAGGTCACTGGCGCCCTTGCTGACCGAGCTGCCGAGCTGGCCAAGTTGCTGCATGCTGGCGCTCAAACCGGAGACCATATTTTCCAGGGTATCGAGCAGGGCATTGAAAGAATCAAGCATGGGCGAGCGCATATTGGCCCGACAGGTGAGATCCACGCCGCTGCCGTCACCAATCATCCGGGCGACGGTCTGCCCCATGACTTCGCCTTCGCGAGCCTCATTGAAGGACATGCGTGCCAGATACACCAGCACGCCCGCTTCGATGATGACGTATCCGGCGTGCACCATTACCAGCCCGAAGGTCACGCCCTGAGCCAGCCACACCCCGGCTTCCTGCATCTGCAACACATAAAACGCCAGGTGATGAACGGCAATGACGATGGTGGCTACGACGATCGGTCGCCAGTCGCGATAGATGATCAGGAACGCCAGCAGCACGAAGATCGAAAAGTGCATCTCCAGCGTGCCCTGCGCCTGGTTGATGTGCAACGCCGACATGACCATAAACGCGGCGGCGACAAAACAGCGGAACAACAGGCTGCCGCGGATCAGCGCATAAAGGATATGGGCCAGCAGCACCGTTCCGCCACCAACCAGCATTGCCTGCAACCAGGTGCCGTGCCAGACGGCGAGCCCCAGCGCACCCAGCAGGCAAAGCCAGAGTACGCCCAGCATGGCGCGATCGGCATGCAGGTAGTGCGCTTCAAGGGTCAGACTTTCGGGAACCGGTTTCGACATCGGCAGAGCTCTCCACGACAGGCAGATCACATAGACAGGCAACGGCGTCCTGCCGGGTGATGTTCACCTTGCGCCCCGCCAGCAAAGCCTGAACAACCGGCTCCACAAAACTGCTGTCGGCACTGCAGTGCGCTCCATCGCTGTAAGGTCCAACATAGGCCAGACTTCCGTCCGCTGCCCAGATGGCAATAGACGGCGCGCCCGGCCAACCGGACCATGCTTGAGGTATCGGCCAGTAAGGCAGGTTACTCAAGCCGGCCGGCATACCACTCGTCGGATACTGTCCGGAGCGGGCGAAACGCACGCCCTGCTCCGCGAAGCGTCTGGTCATTTCCTCAACATAGGCCTCGTGGCCGGCGCTGCAGGGGCAGCTTGACTGCCAGACATGCACCACCTGCACCTGCCCGGGAGCAAACGGCGGCGCCACCTGCTCGGCCTGAAAGAAAACAGGTCGCTCAAATGCCTTGATATAGCGCCCCTCAAACCACCAGTAGGCCCACACCAGACCAGCCAGCCAGACAAGCAACGCAACTCCGACAAGCACTCTGCGCAGCCAGATATTCATCTCCGATTAACCCCGCAATTCGATACGGCATTGTGCCACAGCCGACCGACGGCAAAACCGGGTGCGGCATTCTGGCCTGCTCAGCATTTGTGCAAACACGACCACATCTCGGCGCCCTTCAAGTTGGCAGCGCAGCGGTGATGATTTAAGGTCTGTCGCACCGGTGGCCGGGTATGACCGCCGCCCGCCGTCACGGACGAAACAGCGCTGACGACCTGCCAAGGTCGAGGATGAGTGCGCACATGCTGGCTGATCTGGATATCAAGACCCTCACCGTCACCCTGACGGTCGTTACCCTGGCTGTAACCCTGCTGCTCGCTCTGGCAGCCTGGCAGGCACCTGCCGAACGCGGCGTGCGGCAATGGGCTCTGGGCAATGCATCGCTGATGCTTGGCCTGCTGCTGAATATCAATCAGGACCGTATCCCGCACGGGCTGTCGATTATTCTGGCCAACGGTCTGATGACCCTGGGGCTCGGGCTGGTATGGCTGGGCCTGCGTCAATTTCGCAGCCGCACCCAGCCGCAATGGGCGCCGATAGCGGTCAGTCTGATCACCATGCTGCTGCTTTGGGTGTTCCGCTATCAGATCGACAACCTGACAGTACGCTATGCCATCAGTTCGCTGGTGCTGGGCGGATTCTGCCTGCTCTGCGCAACCGAGCTGCTGGTTGCAGAACGGCCGCCGATGCGCACCGCCAGTTGGTTCAGCGGGATCATCGCACTGACCTACGGATTCATCCTGGTTGCCCGACCGGCAGCCTCGCTGACCGGCTGGAACAGCCCAAACGACCTGCTCGGCGGGCCGCTTCAACTGATTACGGTGCTTGGCGCAATGGCCGCACAAATCGGCATGGCCTGCGGCCTGATTCTGATGACCCACTACCGCCACCTCGACAGCCTGCGAAGGCTGTCGGAACTCGACCCGCTGACCGAAACGCTGAACCGACGCAGCCTGCTGCTGCAGGCGGAACAACTGCTCCGGCGCATGGCGGCGAGCAACGAGCCTCTTACGCTGATCATGCTGGACGCAGATCACTTCAAGCATATTAACGACGAATTCGGTCACCAGATCGGTGACGAGGTGCTCTGTCACCTGGTCAACCGGGTTCGCCTGCTGCTGCGCGGCCGGGATCTGCTCGGGCGCTTCGGCGGCGAGGAGTTCATCGTCGTGCTTCCGGGGCTCGACAGTGTCGACGCCGGCCAGGTAGCCGAGCGCATCAGACAGTCGATCTGCCAGCATGACGGACAGTCCCTGCATCGGCCAATCCATCTGAGCGTCAGCCTTGGAGTAGCCTGTTCCGAACATCACGGTTATGATTTCAACACGCTGCTCGGCGCTGCCGATGCCGCGCTCTACCGTGCCAAGGCGCTTGGACGCAATCGCGTCGAGCTGGCACCTGGTCCTGATGGTGCCCCACAGGAGCAGGTTGCCCTGCGTCTGTTGTCACATTTCCGTCACAATCTGGACGTATAACGTCAATCAGACAGGTGCACAGCGGCCCGCACCCCCCTGGAGTCCCCGTGAGTTATTCCCCTGTTCAGCGCCCCTTCCCATTCAGCCGTCCCCGTCGCATGCGCAAGGATGACTTTTCCCGCCGCATGATGCGTGAAAACACCCTGACCGCAGACGACCTGATCTATCCGGTGTTTGTCCTGGAGGGCGAGCAACGGCGCGAAGCCATTGCCTCCATGCCCGGCATCGAGCGGCTGTCGATCGATCTGTTGCTGGAGGAAGCCGCCGAGCTGGTGGAGCTGGGCATCCCGGCCATCGCCCTGTTCCCGGTTACACCGCTGGAGAAGAAGTCGCTGGACGGCGCCGAGGCCTGGAACCCTGACGGTCTGGCACAGCGCGCGGTGCGCGCCCTCAAGGCCCGCTTCCCGGAGCTGGGCGTTATCACCGACGTCGCCCTGGACCCGTTTACCACCCACGGACAGGACGGCATCATCGACGACAACGGCTATGTGATGAACGATGTCACGGTCGAAGCGCTGGTCAAGCAGACCCTGTCCCACGCCGAGGCCGGCGCCGACATCGTTGCCCCGTCGGACATGATGGACGGACGGGTTGGCGCCATGCGCGAGGCGCTGGAAGCCGCAGGTCACATCCACACCCGTATCCTTGCCTACTCCGCCAAGTACGCCAGTGCCTACTACGGGCCATTCCGTGATGCGGTCGGCTCCGCCGGCAACCTTGGCAAGGGCAACAAGTCGACCTACCAGATGGACCCGGCCAACAGCGACGAGGCACTGCACGAAATCGCCATGGATCTGTCCGAAGGGGCTGACATGGTGATGGTAAAGCCCGGCATGCCGTATCTGGATGTGGTGTACCGGGTGAAAGACACCTTCAAGGTACCCACCTTCGTCTATCAGGTCAGTGGCGAGTACGCCATGCACTGCGCCGCCATCAACAACGGCTGGCTCAGCGAAGCGGTGATTCTGGAGTCACTGACCGCCTTCAAACGTGCAGGAGCCGACGGCATCCTGACCTATTTTGCCAAAACCGCGGCGCGTCAGTTACGCAGCCGTCAGTAGCTGCACAGAGGAAACCATGTCAGAGCTCAACAGCACCCGTGATACCAGCAAGGACGATATCGCGCCGCCAGCCGAAACCAGCGCACGCAGTGATCTGGTTACCCGTCCGGCGCAGCTCAGCGAAAAGGTGGTCGAAGCCACCCCGGTTCCCGATCTGAACGCGCCCGAGCTCTACATTCATCGCGAACTGTCGCAACTGCAGTTCAATATCCGCGTGCTCGAACAGGCGCTGGACGAATCCTATCCGCTGCTTGAGCGGCTGAAGTTTCTGCTGATCTTTTCCAGCAACCTGGACGAGTTCTTCGAGATCCGCGTTGCCGGTCTGAAGAAGCAAATTACCTTTGCCCGCGAACAAACCGGCCCAGACGGGCTGCAACCGCAGCAGGTACTGAGCAAGATCAGCGAGACCGCGCACTATCAGGTCAGCCGCCAGTACAGCATCCTCAATGACATTCTGCTGCCGCAGCTGAATGAGAAGGGCATCCGCTTCCTGCGCCGCTATCAGTGGACGCACAAGCAGACCCTGTGGATTCGCCGCTTCTTCCGCCAGCAGGTCGCGCCGATCATCAGCCCGATCGGGCTGGACCCGACGCATCCCTTCCCACTGCTGGTGAACAAGAGCCTGAACTTTATCGTTCAGCTCGACGGCATCGACTCCTTCGGTCGCGACTCCGGCATGGCGATCATTCCTGCGCCGCGCTCGCTGCCGCGCCTGATTCGCCTGCCCGACGAGCTCTGTGATGGTGGCGACAACTTCGTGTTCCTGTCGTCAATGATCCACGCCCATGCCGACGAACTGTTCCCCGGCATGAAAGTCCTCGGCTGCTACCAGTTCCGTCTGACCCGCAACGCCGACCTGATTGTTGATCCGGAAGAAGTCGACGATCTGGCACGTGCGCTGCGCGGCGAGCTACTGTCGCGCCGTTACGGCGATGCAGTACGCCTGGAGGTTGCCGACAACTGTCCGAAGCCGCTGACCGATTTTCTGCTGCGCCAATTCGGCCTGACAGAAGCGGAGCTGTACGAGGTCAACGGTCCGGTCAACCTGACCCGGCTGTTCTCGATCACCGGCCTGGAAAATCACCCGCAGCTGCAGTTCCCGCCATTCAGCCCGGGGCTGCCGCGGGCGCTGTCCGGCGCTGACAACCTGTTCCAGGCCATCAGCAAGCAGGACATCCTGCTGCAGCATCCCTATGAGTCATTTTCACCGGTCGTCGACCTGCTGCGCCAGGCGGCCCAGGATACGAACGTGCTGGCGATCAAGCAGACCCTGTATCGCACCGGTGCCAACTCCGAAATCGTCAACGCGCTGGTCGATGCCGCCCGTAACGGCAAGGAAGTGACCGTGGTGATCGAGCTGCGGGCGCGTTTCGACGAAGAGTCCAACCTGCAGCTGGCGAGCCGTCTGCAGCAGGCTGGGGCGGTAGTGATCTATGGCGTGGTCGGCTTCAAGACCCACGCCAAGATGATGCTGATCCTGCGCCGCGAAGAGCGCAACCTGAAACGCTATGTGCACCTCGGCACCGGCAACTACCACGCAGGCAATGCGCGGCTGTACACCGACTACAGCATCCTGACCTCTGACGTGGCGCTGACCGAAGACGTGCACAAGCTGTTCAACCAGCTGATCGGCATGGGCAAGACCCAGCGCATGAAGAAACTGCTGCAGGCGCCTTTCACACTGAAGAAACGCCTGCTGGAACTGATCAATCGGGAAACCCTCAACGCCCAGGCCGGCAAGCCCGCGCATATCATCGCCAAGGCCAACTCGCTGACCGATGCCAAGGTGATCAAGGCGCTCTACAAGGCATCCCAGTGCGGCGTGAAAGTCGACCTGATTATCCGCGGCATGTGCTGTCTGCGCCCGGGCATTCCCGGCGTATCACACAACATAACCGTGCGTTCGATCATCGGCCGCTTCCTGGAGCACAGCCGGGTCTACTACTTCCTCAACGACGGCCAGGAACAGGTCTGGATGTCCAGTGCCGACATGATGGAACGCAATCTCGACAAGCGGGTCGAGACCTGCTTCCCGCTTGAGGGCAAGAAGCTGATCACCCGCGCCAAGCAGGAGCTGCAGGTCTTTCTGACCGACAATACCCGCAGCTGGATTCTGCAACCTGACGGCTCCTACGTGCTGAGCTCACCGAGCGGCAACCAGATTCCCCGCAGCGCCCAGGCAACGCTGCTGGAGAAACTGGCCAACTCGTCTCAGCGAACCGTCAACCTGTAACCAGCCTTGGCCCAGTACTGCGCTTCGCGTTCGAAGTCAGCCTGGGTCAGCGGGTTCTGCTCCAGCCAGCCGTCAGGGAAGGTGACGGCCAGCGCGTCCTGACTGGCCTCGACCGCCATTTCCGGCATGTCCTGATAACCGCGGATATGGTGATAGAGAATCGCCAGCCGCAGAATCATGCACAAGCGCAGCAGGTTGACCGCCTCATCACCGAATTCGGCCAGCCGGTCGGCGCTTGGCATATTGCGCCGGTGCCCGCGCACCAGCAGTGCCAGCGCCTGCTGGTCCTGGCGCGAAAACCCGGGCAGATCGGAGTGCTCGATCAGATAGGCGCCGTGCTTGTGGTACTGGCTGTGGGCGATATCCAGCCCGATTTCATAGACCCGCGCCGCCCAGGTCAGCAATGGTGCCTGCTTGCTGGCGACCAGTTGCCAGGCGTCATCCACCTTGCCCAGCAGTTTCTGGGCCTTGGCCTCGACGCGGGCGGCCTGTTCCAGGTCAACGTGATAGCGCTCCATCAGCGCGCTCAGCGTACGCTCACGCACATCCTCATGGCTATGGCGCCCCAGCAGGTCGTAGAGCACCCCCTCACGCAGGGCGCCCTCGGAGTGGTGCATGGATTCCACTCCGAGGGCGTCGAACAGCGCTTCCAGAATGGCCAGTCCAGCCGGCAGGATCGGCTGGCGATCCGCCTTCAGCCCCGGCATATCCAGCTTGTCGACGTGGGCTGCCTTGAGCAGTCTCCGCTTGAGCCACTGCAGCCCTTCGCGGGTTACCTCTCCCTGGCCGCGACCGCCGGCCTGAATGCACTGACCAACCGCACGAATGGTGCCCGAGGCGCCAACCGCCTCGCTCCAGCCCAGGCGCTGAATGGCCTGTTCAATATTCATCAGTTCGAGGCGGGCCGCGGTGTAGGCCTGGCTGTAGCGGGCGGCGGTAATCTTGCCGTCGGAAAAAAACTGGCGAGTGAAGGATACGCACCCAACGCTCAAGCTCTCACGCAGCAGCGGCTCAAAGCGCTCGCCAACAATGAACTCGGTACTGCCACCACCGATGTCGACCACCAGGCGCTTGCCTTCGTCGTCAGCCAGGGTGTGGGATACGCCCAGAAAGATAAGCCGCGCTTCCTCACGGCCGGAGATCACCTCCACCCGGTGCCCGAGCACCTGTTGAACCTGACGAATGAACTGGCCACGGTTGCGCGCCTCGCGAAGGGCGTTGGTCCCGACGATCCGTACCGCACCCTGTGGCAGACCATTGATCAGTTGGGCGAAGCGGCGCAGGCAATCCAACCCGCGCTGCATGGCTTCGTCACTGAGCATGTTGTCGTCATCGAGTCCGGCGGCCAGCTGCACCTTTTCACCCAGCCGCTCGAGGATCCGTATCTCCCCCTGATCAACCCGCGCCAACACCATGTGAAAGCTGTTGGAGCCCAGATCAATTGCGGCTACCAGCGAAAAATCATTCGGCTGTGCGTCTGCCATGCACTCTTCCTGTCAGGTCTGAATTGGTTCGATTCTAGCACCTGCTCGATGACAATTGCCTGCACAACGGTACTGATCATCGCCTTTCGCAGCCGTATAGGGTGGTGCTATGATTCGGCAATTCCGCCTTTTTATCCCTCTGGAGAAACACATGAGCGATCTGATTGTGCACGTCACTGACAGCAGCTTCGAAGACGAAGTGCTCAAGTCCGATACCCCTGTTCTGGTTGATTACTGGGCAGAGTGGTGTGGTCCCTGCAAAATGATCGCCCCGGTACTGGACGAAATTGCCAAGGACTACAGCGGCAAGTTGAAGATCTGCAAACTGAATATCGACGAAAACGCAGAAACCGCACCAAAGTACGGCGTGCGCGGCATTCCGACGCTGATGCTGTTCAAGGACGGCAACGTTGAGGCCACCAAGGTCGGCGCCCTGTCCAAGTCGCAGCTGGCAGCCTTCCTCGACAGCAACATCTGATGTATCAAGCCCTGGCGAATCCCGCCGGGGCTTTTTTTGCACCCGCAATGCTGGACGTCACCGGCCGGCGGTGCTAGATTTGGCTTCCAACGCCCTGACGCACCCTGCGCAGCGGCTTCTCAAAACACACCGCAGCCAAGCTGATCGCCCCATGTTCCATGGCGGCCGAAAAGAACCTTTCCTGCCGAAACCCTTACATCACTCTCCGAACCTATGAACCTGACCGACCTCAAACAAAAACCTATTACCGAACTGTTGGAAATCGCCAACCAGATGGGCCTCGAGAACATGGGCCGATCGCGAAAACAGGATGTGATTTTCGGCATCCTGAAAAAGCACGCCAAGGGCGGTGAAGACATTCTCGGTGACGGCGTTCTGGAGATTCTGCAGGACGGCTTCGGCTTCCTTCGCTCGGCTGACTCGTCCTACCTGGCCGGCCCGGACGACATCTACGTCTCGCCCAGCCAGATCCGCCGTTTCAACCTGCGTACCGGTGATACCATTTCCGGCAAGATTCGCCCGCCAAAAGACGGCGAGCGCTACTTTGCCCTGCTGAAGGTTGATTCGATCAACTTCGACAAGCCGGAAAACACCAAGAACAAGATCCTGTTCGAAAACCTTACCCCGCTGTTCCCCGATGAGCGCCTGGTCATGGAGGCCGGCAACGGTTCCACCGAAGACCTGATGGCCCGCATCATCGATCTCTGCGCCCCGATCGGCAAAGGTCAGCGTGGCCTGCTGGTTGCACCGCCGAAGGCCGGTAAGACGCTGATGCTGCAGAACATCGCTTCGAACATCGCCCGCAACAACCCCGAGTGCCACCTGATCGTTCTGCTGATCGACGAGCGCCCGGAAGAAGTAACCGAAATGCAGCGCACCGTGCGCGGCGAAGTGGTTGCCTCCACCTTCGACGAGCCGCCGGCCCGTCACGTTCAGGTTGCCGAAATGGTGATCGAGAAGGCCAAGCGCCTGGTTGAACACAAGAAAGACGTGATCATTCTGCTCGACTCCATCACCCGTCTGGCCCGCGCCTACAACACCGTGATCCCGAGCTCCGGCAAGGTGCTGACCGGTGGTGTTGACGCCCACGCCCTGGAGAAGCCCAAGCGCTTCTTTGGCGCCGCGCGCAACATCGAAGAAGGCGGCAGCCTGACCATCATCGCCACCGCGCTGGTCGACACCGGCTCGAAGATGGACGAGGTGATCTACGAGGAGTTCAAGGGCACCGGCAACATGGAGATCCACCTGGATCGCAAGATTGCCGAGAAGCGCACCTTCCCGGCCATCAACATCAATCGTTCCGGCACCCGTCGCGAAGAGCTGCTGACCAGCGAAGACGAACTGCAGCGCATGTGGATTCTGCGCAAGATTCTGCATTCGATGGACGAGATCGCGGCGATCGAGTTCCTGCTGGACCGTCTGAAAGATACCAAGACCAACGACGAGTTCTTCCTGTCGATGAAGCGCAGCAAGAATTAAAGCGACAAGCTGAAAGCCACAAGCTGCAAGCAGTCCGCTGTAGCTGGTCGCTTTCAGCAGGTCAGGCCGCCTAGGCGGCCTGACTGTCAACCCACTGTGCTTCTGACCAAACACCACAGGCTGCGGCATACCACGCACTGCTTGCAGCTTGAAGCTTGAGGCTTGAAGCTCAAATGCAATATTCCGATCTACGCGATTTCATCAAGGGCCTGGAACAGCGCGGCGAACTCAAGCGCATCCAGACTCCCATCTCTCCCGTGCTGGAGATGACCGAAGTCTGCGACCGCACCCTGCGCAAGGGTGGCCCTGCCCTGTTGTTTGAAAATCCCACCGGTTTCGACATGCCGGTACTCGGCAACCTGTTCGGTACGCCCGAACGCGTCGCCATGGGCATGGGCGCCGAAAGCATCAGCGAGCTGCGAGAAATCGGCAAGCTGCTGGCCTTTTTGAAGGAACCCGATCCGCCAAAAGGTCTGAAAGACGCCTGGTCCAAGCTGCCGATCTTCAAGAAGGTCATCAACATGGCGCCCAAGGTCGTCAAGGATGCCCCCTGTCAGGCGCAGGTATTCGAGGGCGACGACGTCGACCTCGGGCGCATTCCGGTGCAGACCTGCTGGCCCGGCGACGCCGGCCCGCTGATCACATGGGGGCTGGTGGTCACCCGTGGCCCGCACAAGGAACGGCAGAACCTGGGCATCTATCGCCAGCAGGTGATTGGCCGCAACAAGGTCATCATGCGCTGGCTGAGCCATCGTGGTGGCGCACTGGACTTCCATGAGTGGCAAAAGGCCCACCCGGGCGAGCCGTTCCCGGTTGCCGTGGTGCTGGGCGCCGACCCGGCCACCATTCTCGGTGCCGTGACCCCGGTGCCAGACAGTCTGTCCGAATACGCCTTTGCAGGCCTGCTGCGCGGCCAGCGCACCGAGCTGATCAAGTGTCGCGGCTCAAACCTGCAGGTTCCCTCGAGCGCCGAGATCGTGCTGGAAGGGGTCATCCATCCGGGCGAAATGGCTGACGAAGGTCCGTTTGGCGACCACACCGGGTACTACAACGAAGTGGATCGCTTCCCGGTGTTTACCGTTGAACGCATTACCCAGCGCGAGAAGCCGATCTACCACAGCACCTACACTGGCCGGCCGCCGGATGAGCCGGCGGTGCTGGGCGTGGCGCTGAATGAGGTTTTTGTGCCACTGCTGCAGAAGCAGTTTCCCGAGATAACCGACTTCTACCTGCCGCCGGAAGGCTGCTCCTACCGCATGGCGGTGGTGTCGATGAAGAAACAGTATCCGGGCCATGCCAAGCGCGTGATGCTCGGCGTCTGGAGCTTCCTGCGTCAGTTCATGTACACCAAGTATGTAATCGTGGTGGACGATGACATCAACATCCGCGACTGGAACGACATTATCTGGGCCATCACCACCCGCATGGACCCCAAACGCGATACCGTGATGATCGACAATACACCGATCGACTACCTCGATTTCGCCTCACCGGTCTCCGGTCTCGGCAGCAAAATGGGGATGGATGCCACCAACAAGTGGCCGGGGGAAACTACCCGCGAGTGGGGCGTGGCGATTGAACAGGACGCGCAGGTACGTCAGCGCGTGGACGCACTCTGGGCAGAGCTGGGTATTGATTGATGAGAATCACACTGGAGCCGGGCGGCCTGGACCTGGAGACCGCACCAGGCGAAACCATTCTGGATGCAGCGCGCCGCGAGGGATTTGATGCGCCCAATAGTTGCCGCAACGGCAACTGCCATGTCTGCGAAGCGGTATTGCTGCATGGCCGCGTGAAACTGCCGGACAGCCGTGAGGCCGGCCCGGGCGAAGAGATATTCACCTGCGTGGCCGAGCCGCTGGAAGACTGTGCGCTGCATTGGGAAGGGATCCTGGCGCCCGGCCAACTACCCGTGCGCAAACTGGCCTGCCAGGTGGTTGAATGCAGCCCGATTGGCGGCGACGTCTGGCGGGTGCGCTTGCGCACGCCGGCTGGCAAACCCCTGCGTTATCACCCAGGTCAGTATCTGCTGCTGGAGCGCGACGGCGCAGAACCTGCAGCCTTTTCCATTGCCTCCGCGCCCAGCGAAGAGCGCATGCTAGAGCTGCATATCCTTACCCGCGACCCGGTCACCCAGGCAGTCATCGACTATCTGCAGCAACACAAGGTGGCACGCATCCAGGCGCCCTTCGGCGAGGCATGCCTGTCGGAGCTGCCGGATCAGCCACTGGTACTGATTGCCGCCGGCACCGGACTGGCCCAGATGCAGAGCATCGTTGAACAATGTCTGCAGCAGGGATTTGCCCACGCGATCCATCTCTACTGGGGCGTGCGCCACAGTGATGACCTGTATGAGGCTCCACACTGGCAACGCTGGCAGCAGGCACCTAACCTGTACCTGCACAGAGTCATCAGCGACCAGCCGGACTGGCCGGAGCGTCAGGGAATGCTGCACCAGGCAGTTTGTGAGGATATCGCCGATCTGGCCGACTACCGCTTTATTGTCAGCGGCTCCCCTGCCATGGTCTACGGGACACTGGACGCGCTGGTGGCTTCCGGCATGCCGGAAGATCACATGCTCGCCGATGCCTTCGCCTACGCTCCACGTCAGCCCTGACGGCACATGACAGCGGTTGTCCGGCGGCCTAGACTGAACGCCATCAGACACCGCTGAGATCAGGGAGGTCCCATGCGAACTGCCAAGCTGAGAGCATCGCTGCTGAGTCTGCCATTGCTCTGCACCCCCGCCGGAGCGATGGAGCTGAGCAGCCTGGAGTGGCCACCCTACAGCGGCGCGGAGCTGCCGGAGCAGGGAACCCTGTCGCACCTGTTGCATCAGGCACTGGCGACACAGAATGAACCCCTGCTGATCCACTTCCAGCCCTGGAGCAGAGCCATCCGATCGGCAACAACCGAGCCGGAGATCGTGGGCTATTTCCCCCGCTACTTCGCCAATGACAACCTGTGTCTCTACTCCGACAGCATTGGCACCAGCCGCGTCGGCCTGGCAGTTCGCAGTGATATATCTGTGCGCTGGGACAAGCTGGAGGACTTGGCGCAGTACCGAATCGGCGTGGTACGCGGCTATCGCAACGCGCCCGAGTTCGATGCTCTGGTGGCCGAAGGCACGCTCAAGGTCAAGGAAGCCGCCAGCGACGAACTGAATCTCCTGAAGCTGGTGTACGGCAGACTGGATGCAGCAGTCATCGATGAGCAGGTCATGCACTACTGGATGGCCCATGACCCTCAGCTGCGCCAGAGTGCAGACAAGCTGGCGTTTGCACCTCAACTGCTGGCCGAGCCGACCATGCACGTTTGCTTCACCCCGGGTGAGGCGGGAGAGCAGGCCCGCTTGCAGCTCAACCGGGGCCTGCAACAGGTCGCACAGCCTCAGGCGTCAGGCAACGGTAACGTCGGCAGGTGATCTTCCAGCATTTCGAAGCCGTCCCGAATGGTCCGCTGAGCTCCTGCGCTATCCCCCATGCGATCAAGCAGGCGAGCCAGCTCGGCGCAGGTCTGGATATCCCGGCGGCTGGCGAAGCTCGCTTCCAGATAATCACGGGCCTTACCCCACAGACTGTTCCGCTGGGCCAGCCGTCCCGCCGCCAGCAGCAGCGTTGCGTTATGCGGGTGCTTGAGTAGCCATTGCTCGGCATTGGCCAGCTGACGCGCGCAGTCCTTGCCCCTGACCAGCCCATAGAGGTTCGCAAGGCGCTCGTCGAACTGCTGCAACAAGGCAGCTCGCAGCACCTGCTCGGCCATTTCCTCACGACTATGCCCGCGCAACTGCAAGGCATAGGCTTCGATAAGCTCGGGATCCTCACGCAGCCGGGTCGGCATCCGCTCCCAGGCAGCAATGACCAGACTGGCAGGGTCGCTATCGGCGGCTGCCAGACGCTGGCCAGCCTGCGCCAGCAACGCGGCATGCACCCGGCGCTCCAGCGCCTGCAGTTCGTCCTCGCGCAACGCATTCTGCCTGCGCAACTCCGGCAGCAGTTCCAGCAGACGCGCCCAGTCCTCAAGTCGCAAATAGACCTGGCTCATCAACTTGAGCGCGTAGAGGTGCTTGGGGTGATCCTTGCGCAGGCGAGTGAGCGTCGCCAGCGCCTGCTCGAACTGGCCACGGACCATCTGCAGCTGCGCCTGGGTCACCGCAATGGCGACATCGGCCTCGGGGGTAACCTCATAGGCTTCACGCAGCAGCGCGTCGGACTCGGCATAGTCTTCCAGTTCGTTGGCAGCCCGGGCAGCAGCAAGATAGTTGATCAACGGCAGTTCGGAGTGTGGGGCAGATCGCTTGAGCAGGCGCACGGCCTGCTTCCAGTGCCCTTCGGCAAATTCCAGCAGCCCGCGGGTAGCCAGCGCACTGGCGCGCTGCTGCAGGTTGCGGCGCGACCACGGGTTGATCCGGCGACCAGACGCCGTCAGCAAACGCCAGAGCGAGCGCGCAAGCCAGAGCAACAGCCAGCACGCCAACAGAAAGCCGATACCGACCCAGATGCTGGTCTCGATCGACACATTGCGCCAGGCAATCAGCAGGTATCCCGGGTCCTCGGCGATCGCCATGCCGAGCAATGCGGCGACCAGTACGACCGCCAGGATGGCCACATAGCTTTTACTCATCGGCAGGCTCCTCCGCCTGCGGCGCCCCGCGCGACTGCAGGTAGTTGGCCAGACTTTGCTGCAGCGGTGTCAGATCCGGCGGCGACAGGCTGACTGCACGCTCACGCAGCCCCTGCAACTGGGCCTGCATGGCTTGCACTCTTGGGTTCTCCAGCTCGAAGTACTGGGCCAGCAATTTTTCCGCCTGCGTAAGACTGGCCTGATAGACCTCTTCCTCTCCCCTGAGCGCGGCCCACTGGGCCTGTTCCAGGGTCAGCTGCAGCGTACGACGAACCCGCTGCAGCTCCGCATCATCAAGCAGCGGAGTGATGACCTTGCCACGCTGGAAATCGACCCGCACGTAACGCTCAAGACGCATCAGCACACGATCCCAGCGATCACGGCGCTGCAGGCGATCGGCGTATTCCTCTTCGGTGCTGAGCTCATCGGGATCAAATTCGGGTACCGGTAATGCAGCCAGCGTCTCGGCCTGATCACGCAGGGCACCCAGGCGCAGGAACACGCCGGCACGATCCAGTTCGGGCAAGCTTTCCAGCTCGGCCTGATAACTGGCCAGTTGTTCGCGGACGCCATACAGGCCGCTGTCAGGCATCGACTTCAGAATGCCGTCGACAGTTCCCAGTAATTCGCGCGCGGCGGCGACATCCTGCACCGCCAGCAGCCGGAGCGAGGCCAGGCGCAGCAGATACTGTGCCTCGGCCAGTTTCCATTCGTCACGGCCATCACCCTGCAGGACTTTCAAGCGGTCAGCCAGCGCCTGCTGACCACGCTGCATTTCGGCGATCAACCTCTGTGCCGCCGCCCAGTCGCTGCCCTGTGGCACGCCATCAAGGCGCTGATCAAGACGGGCATTGGCGCTGGCGAGCTGACTCGCCTGCTGCGCCAGCAAATCAAGCTGGGCCTGCTGTTGCTGGCGGGCCTGCTGCCATTGCCAGCCGGACAGTCCCAGAGCAGCGGCAGCCAGCAAAAGCGCCAGCAAACTCACCCCGCGGCCGCCTCCACCAGAGCGCGCCGGTTTACGGCTGGCTGCAGGGTTCGGCTTGCCCGGCTCGGCCTTGTCGACTTCGGGCTTGGCCACACTCGGCGGCTGTTCGGTCTTGTTATTCGCTTCGCTCGGTTCCACACGCATCCCCTTTGTCATCCCGACGAGCCAGTCAGCACGGCCTCGACCAGCGCGGCATCATCCGCACCTCGACAGGTTACTACATCTGTACAACCCCAGGCGGCGGCCTGCGCCGCAATCCGCTCACTCGGCACCCAGCAGCGCCAGTGGCGCTGCTGCTCCCAGTGCGCTCCGGCGGCCACGCGCCAGTTGCTCAAGGCCTGCACGCTGAGCACGATCAACCGGTCCACCCGCGGAGCTACAGCTGCCAGCTCGGCTGGCAGCGACTCCGGCGCGCTGCGCGCGTAAAGCGGCAGATAGTGCACCGTACCACCGGCGGCGCGAATCCGGTCGGCCAAATGCTCACGTCCGTCCTCGCCGCGCCAGATCAGCACACGCAGATCCGGCCGGGCAAAGTGTGCCTGCCACAACGGCATGGCGAGCAATGCCTCGCTGTCCTGCCCCTGCGCCGGGCACTGCGCCGCAAGCCCGTAATCGCGCAGCACCTGCGCGGTTCCTGCGCCAACCGCCAGCCAGTCGATACCAACCGGTGGCTGAGGCCAGTAGCGGTCGAGCCGCTCCAGACCCAACCGGGCTGCGGTCGGACTGACCACAACCACCGCGTGATAGCGATCCAGGTCAAGCATGTACTGGCGCTCGACCGGCCCTTCCTCGCAGGGCCGCAGCTCGAGCAACGGCACGCTGCAGGTCTCGACGCCTTCGGCTGCAAAACGTGCAGCCAATCGCTGATTGTCCGCCGCCTGACGGGTCAGCAGCAAACACCCGCTCACCGCGCAGGCGCCTCCTCGTATACGGCGTCCAGAATGGCCTGTGCACCCTGCGCCAGCAGGTCCTCGGCGACCGAAATGCCGAGTGTCTCCGGATCGCTTTCCGCGCCACGCGCCTCGGCCCGCAGCAGGCGCTGACCATCCGGATCGCCAACCAGTCCGCGCAGCCATAGCTGGCCATTCTCGCGCTCGGCATAACAGGCAATCGGCACCTGGCAGCCACCGTTCAGGCGGGTATTGAGCGCTCGCTCGGCACGCACGCGCAGCGCGCTGTCCTCATCGTTAAGCTGAAGCAGCAACGCCTGAAGCTCGATATCGTCACTGCGGCACTCGATGCCGACCGCGCCCTGCCCACCCGCTGGCAGGCTCTCCTCAGGCGGCATCGAATAGCGAATACGCTCGCCAAAGCCAAGACGCACCAGACCCGCCGTAGCCAGAATGATCGCGTCATATTCACCGGCATCCAGTTTGGCCAGGCGCGTATTCACATTGCCGCGCAGGAAACGGATCTGCAGATCAGGTCGACGCGCCATGATCTGCGCCTGACGGCGCAAACTGGATGTACCGACGACGCTGCCGGCAGGCAGGCTGTCGAGATGATCGAAGTTGTTGGAGACAAAGGCGTCGCGGGGGTCTTCACGCTCGCAGATGGCATACAGCCCGAGGCCTTCAGGGAACTGCATCGGCACATCCTTCATGGAGTGCACGGCCAGATCCGCCTCGTCGTTCAGCATGGCGGTTTCCAGCTCTTTGACAAACAGACCCTTGCCGCCGATCTTGGCCAGCGGCGAGTCCAGCAACTGGTCGCCACGGCTGACCATCGGAACCAGACTGACGCTGAGCGCCGGGTCAAGCTGTTCGAGACGCGCCTTAACATACTCGGCCTGCCACAGGGCCAGGGCGCTCTTTCGGGTGGCAATTCGCAGATGTCGACTCATGGGACTCTCGCTTCAAACCAGGTCGCATCATACGCCATGGTCAGGCAGGCATCCACGCGGGCGGGTGTCGCAGGTCACTCACAGGCGATCCATGAGCCTGCGCACACCGGGAACATGACGACGACTGACTGTCAGCGTCTCTCCTTCCAGGTCCTTCAGACACAACTCGAAGTGACCCATTGAGGTACGTTGCAGGCACTCGATACGCGACCGCGCCACAAGGGCGTTACGATGGATGCGGACAAAACGATCGCCAAACTCCTCCTCCAGCGCCTTGAGCGGTTCGTCAAGCAGCACCTCGCCGTTGACATGCCGCAGGGTGACGTACTTGTGATCGGCAATGAAATACAGCACGTCCTCAATCGGTATCAACTCGATACCCTTGCGGGTCCGCGCGCTGATGTGGCTGCGGGCCGGCATGTCATCGCCAGATGCCGTAGCCTTGCCGAGACTGGCCAGCTGCATGCGGTTGGGCCGCTGAGCCTTGGCCAGCGCCTCTTCCAGCGCTTCGCTGCGCACCGGTTTGAGCAGATAGCCAACCGCGCTGACCGCGAAGGCGTCGAGCGCATACTCGCCGTGTGCGGTACAAAACACGACGGCCGGGGCCTCCGGGCTTTCACACAGCTTGGCCGCCGTCTGCAGGCCATCCAGTCCGGGCATGCGGATATCCAGCAGAACAATGTCCGGATGATGCTCCTGCACCAACTGCAGCGCCTCGTGACCGTTGCTGGCCATCTCCGGTAAGACCTTGTAGCCCGGCAGTGAACCGACCAGTCGCGCCAGCCGCTCGCGGGCCAGCGGTTCATCATCAGCGATCAGTACTTTCATTCGGTAATGACTTCTCTGCCATTGTTGGACGTTGTTTAACAGGATAGACCAGCCTGCTGAAGAAGCATTCCCCTTCCCGCCAGCCTGTCAGCTGCGCCTGCTCACCGAACAGCGCCTGCAGCCGAGCCCGGATATTGCTCATCGCCATGCGCGAGCCGTGATGGGTGTCTGTCTGTTCAGGACAGGTATTGCGCACCACAAGTTCCACCTGCCCCTCGTGCAGCCGACCCTCGATATAGATATCGCCCCCGTCGAGCCGGGGCTGCAGTCCGTGCAAAATGGCATTTTCCAGCAGGGGCTGCAGCGTCAGCAGTGGCATCGGCACCTCATCCGGCAACGCAACGACCGACCAGTGCACGCGCATGCGCTGCCCCAGGCGGTACTGCTCGATGCGCAGATAACCTTCGCACAGGCGGCGCTCCTCGCCCCAGCTCGACAACGTATCCGGGCTGGCCAGATTGGCGCGAAACAGGTCCGACAGATCGAGCACAGCCTGCTCGGCCTTGGCAGGATCAATCTCGATCAGGCTGGCAATACTGTTGAGGCTGTTAAACAGAAAGTGAGGGCGAATGCGCGACTGCAGAGCCTGCAGCCGCGAGCGCAATTCGGCCTGATGCTGACGCTGCCATTGCTGCTGCAGGTAAAAGTAGCGCAGCAGCAAACTGGTCATGATCAACGCAATCAGGCCATGGCGAAGCAACTGCTGAGCATCCCAGTGCAAGGCGCCCTGCAAGCCGCGGTAGATAACCCAGTCGCCGAGCACGGTAAACAGCAGGGTCGGCGCAATCACCACCGCGTAGCATACCGCCACCGCCAGCACCAGCGGCCGACGCTGCATCCATCCGCGCAACCGGCACAGCGCGGCGGCCGACAGCAGCACAATCCACTGCACGAACAGCGACGCCATGGCCAGCTGGACCCAGTCAAAGACACCGGCGACCGGCTGTGCCAGCACCCACACCAGCACTACCAGTTGCGCCAGCACGATCAGGGTAAAAACGGCCACGGACGAGCACAGGTCGGGGAGAAAAAAGTCCTCTCCGTCGTAGGGTTGTTTGAGCAACGTCCAGAATCCGTTCTTCATGTCATCAGTGTCTGCCAGCCCGCCGCCATCGTGCAAGCGTGAAGTGGTATGCTACCCGTTTTCTGATACTACACGCAGCGGACCCATCCGAGACATGACCCAAGACAAGACAACCAACCAATCCTGGGGTGGCCGGTTCAGCGAACCGGTCGACGCCTTCGTTGCCCGTTTCACCGCCTCGGTGGATTTCGACAAGCGTCTGTACAAGCACGACATTCAGGGCTCGATCGCCCACGCCACCATGCTGGCCAAGGTCGGCGTACTGACCGATGCCGAGCGCGACACCATCATCGACGGGCTGAATGCCATTCGCGCTGAAATCGAAGCCGGGCAGTTCGACTGGCGCGTCGACCTCGAAGATGTGCACATGAACATCGAAGCCAGGCTGACCGACCGCATCGGCATCACCGGCAAGAAGCTGCACACCGGTCGTTCACGTAACGACCAGGTCGCCACCGATATCCGCCTCTGGCTGCGCGAAGAGATCGACGCCATCGTCGCCGAGCTGATCCGCCTGCAGACCGGCCTGCTGGATCAGGCCGAGCGTCACAATGCCGTAATCATGCCCGGCTTCACCCATCTGCAGACTGCCCAGCCGGTAACCTTCGGCCACCATCTGCTGGCCTGGTTCGAAATGCTGCAGCGTGACCGCGAGCGCCTGATCGACTGCCGCAAGCGGGTCAACCGCATGCCGCTCGGTTCAGCCGCACTGGCCGGCACCACCTACCCGATCGACCGCAGCGTGACCTGCGAGCTGCTCGGTTTCGAAGCCATCTCCGGCAACTCGCTGGACGGTGTTTCCGACCGCGACTTCGCCATCGAATTCTGCGCCGCAGCCTCGCTGGCGATGATGCACCTGTCGCGCTTCTCCGAAGAGCTGGTGCTGTGGACCAGCGCCCAGTTCAACTTTATCGCCCTGCCCGACCGCTTCTGCACCGGCTCGTCGATCATGCCGCAGAAGAAGAACCCGGACGTCCCGGAGCTGGTACGCGGCAAATCCGGCCGCGTCTACGGCCACCTGATGGGCCTGCTGACCCTGATGAAGAGCCAGCCGCTGGCCTACAACAAGGACAACCAGGAAGACAAGGAACCGCTGTTCGACGCGGTAGACACCCTGCGCGACAGCCTGCGCGCCTTTGCCGACATGATCCCGGCCATCGAGCCGCGTATCGAGATCATGCGCGAAGCAGCGCTGCGCGGTTTCTCCACCGCCACCGATCTGGCCGACTATCTGGTACGCAAGGGGATTCCGTTCCGCGACTGTCACGAAATCGTCGGACATGCAGTCAAGTACGGTGTCGACTCAGGGAAGGATCTGGCAGAAATGTCGCTGGATGAACTGCGCCGCTTCAGCGACCAGATCGAACGGGATGTATTTGACGTGCTTACACTGGAAGGATCGGTCAACGCCCGTGACCATATCGGCGGCACCGCACCGGCTCAGGTGCTGGCAGCCGTCCAGCGCGGCCGCGCCCTGCTCAACGGCTGATCTGTCGTTGATAACCGGCAGCCCGAGCGGGCTGCCGGCCTTACCTCTTACTGCTCGCGCTCGGCGCTGATCACAAAGCTGCCACGACCATTGTTGTCATAGCTGCTGGCAGTCAGCGTGTAACGGCCAGCTTCCAGATAGCTGCTGATACGCGAGTTGGTACCACCCGCACCATCATCATCTTCCAGTTCGACACCGTTGCCGCTCAGTCTGAGCATGGCGTCAAAGTCACCGGCATACAGCTCGACCTTGTAGGCACCCGCCTCGCTGATCACCAGCGTCTTTTCGGCACTGGCACCGGCCAGCGAACCGGAGACCGCTTCCCCCGGACGCAGGGTTGAACCGCTGCCGCTGACCGGCTGGGTCGCCGTAGTCAGGGTGAACAGACCGGCACTGCCGTCGGCAGTAGACGCACTCAGGCGGTAGGTGCCGGGACTGACCAGCGTGGTGATGCCGGCATCCAGGTTGTTGCCCGCGCCATCATCATCGGTAACGTCAACCCCCGGCCCCTGCAGGCTGAGGTAGCTGTCAACCACCGGCGAGGACATGACCACCCGCAGCAGCGCGCGCTCGGTGATGGTCAGGCTGTAGACCTTCGGGCTGCTGTCGGCCAGACCGGTAATGCTGGCACCCAGCTCGATCGGCCCGCCATTAACCAGCTCAACGCCCTCCGGCAACGGCCGACTGGTGACATTCAGGTCGTAGGCGCCCTCTGCCGGATCATCCAGAGCGGTTGCGGTGACCTGGTAGGTACCCGGCTCCAGCTGCACGGTAATGCGCGAATTGGTACCGCCGCCGCTGTCGTCATCCTCGGCAGAGACTGCTCCGCCATTGAGCTTGAGTACGGTATCCAGCTCATCGGAGGTCATCAGGATTTCGTACAGACCGGCCTCGGCCACATTCAGAGTGTAGGTGTTGGCGTTGCCATTACGGGTCAGCAGGCCAAACACCGACTGATCCAGTTCAAGCGCGCCGCTGTTGCGTGGAGTGACCTTTTCCAGGCTCAGCTGGAAGGGACCGAACGTGCTCGGGCTGCTCCCGCTGACACCGAGACGATAGGTACCGTCGGCTTCAGGGGTCAGGTGCAGCGCGCCCTGGTTAGGGCCATTGACCAGTTGATTGCGCTCGTCGACGAGGGTGAGTACCGCACCGTCAAGCGCACCGCTCTGCTGCACACGCACCAGATCACCCTGCTTGAGCTTGAGCGCGAACACCTGGTGGTGCGAACCATCGCTGAAGTTCACCGGACTGCTGCTGGTGATTTCGCCCTGCAGACGCGCCTGGCCGGAAGCGTCAAAGCCGCTGGTGCCTTGGGTTGCGGCGCAACCGGCGAGGGTGACCGCCATACCCAGCGCTGCAGCGCCGCGAATCAGCGGAAAGGGAAGGGACTTGGTAAACGACATGGAAATTCCTTCTGGACGGATAGACATCCTGAGACCGCCGAGCTTGACCGCCCGGCTCCGTAGTGGTGCCCGCTGATTATGCCCGCTGACCCGATCCGGCTCCAGTACTCGAACCGGGTATGTGAGCCAGGTCCGCTTGGCCTACCCGACCAACGGCTGTTGCTGGGTAATGCAGTGAATATTGCCACCGCCGAGCAGGATTTCCCGCCCCGGCACCATAACCACCCTGCGCTCGGGAAACACCCGCTGCAGCACCTCCAGCGCCTCGGCATCAAGCGGATCATCGAAGCTGGGCGCGACAATGCCGTCGTTGACGATCAGAAAGTTGACGTAGGATCCCGCCAGACGAATGGTCGGGTCACGGGGCTGACTGCCTTCCACCACCAGCACATCCGCGCATTCCTCAGCGGTTGCATGAAGCGGCCCGGGAATCGGAATTTTGTGGATGACAAGCTCACGGCCCTGCGCATCGCGCTCGGCAGCCAGCACAGCAGCCGCCGCCTGACAACGCGGATAATTTGGGTCGTCTGGATCATCTGTCCAGGCCAGCAACACTTCACCCGGGCGAACGAAACAGCAGAAGTTGTCGACGTGCCCATCAGTTTCGTCATTGAACAGGCCCTCAGGCAGCCAGATGACCTTGCTGATACCCAGATACTCGGCCAGCCTGAACTCGATTTCCTCTCGCTGCAGATGCGGATTGCGATTGGGGTTGAGCAGGCACTCCTCGGTCGTGATCAGCGTGCCTTCGCCGTCAACGTGTATTGAGCCGCCCTCAAGCACAAAGCCTTCGGTACGATAGCGCGGGCAGCGCTCCATCGACAGAATCTTGCTGGCCACCTGATCGTCCAGCGCCCAGTCGCTGTAGAGGCCACCCAGCTCGCCGCCCCACGCGTTGAAGGTCCAGTCGACGCCGCGCAATCCGCCCTGACCGTTGATGACAAAGGTCGGGCCGGTATCCCGTACCCAGGCATCGTTGCTGCTCAGCTCAACCACTCGGATACCCGGATGATCCAGCTGGGCACAGGCGCTGACATACTGCGCCGCCGAGACGCCAACGGTGACCGGCTCAAAGCCGGCTATCGCCTGCGCCACGGCGGCAAAGGCGGCCTGCGCCGGCACCGCCTGCTGGCGCCAGTTGTCCGGCCGTTCAGGCCAGATCATCCAGGTCTGGCTGTGCGGCGCCCACTCGGCGGGCATGAAGTAGCCATCGTGGCGTGGCGTGGTATGCAGGTTGAACATCGGCTCAGGACTCCAGCTCGCCATCCAGGGTTTTGACCGGGCCGTACAGGTTTGGCCGGCGGTCGCGGAATACACCCCAGGCGCTGCGGATGTGCTCCAGCTCGTCCAGATCAAAGGTCTGCACCAGCACGCCGGTGTCCGTTTCGTTCAGTTCCTGCACCTTTTCACCGAACTGATTGGCGATAAAGGACGAGCCGTAGAAGGTAATGTCGTAGCCATCCTGTTCTTCGCGGCCAATGCGGTTACTGGCAATCAGCGGCATCAGGTTGGCGCCGGCATGGCCCTGCTGCACGCGCTGCCAGTGATCCCGCGAGTTGATGCTGTGATCATGCGGCTCGCTGCCAATGGCAGTCGGATAAAACAGCAGCTCGGCCCCCATCAGCGCCATGCTGCGGGCACACTCGGGGAACCACTGATCCCAGCAGATACCGACGCCGATCTTGGCGTAGCGGGTCTGCCAGACCTTGAAGCCGGTGTCACCCGGGTTGAAGTAGTACTTCTCGTGGTAGCCGGGGCCATCGGGAATATGGCTCTTGCGGTAGATACCCAGGTTGCTGCCGTCGGCGTCAATGATGGCAACACTGTTGAAGCGCGCCCGCCCGGCCAGCTCGAAGAAACTGATCGGCAGCACGATCTCAAGCTCCCTGGCCAGCGCCTGAAAGTGCCTGATCGCCGGGTTGTCTTCAACCCGCGTCGCGAGCTGCAGGTAGTCCGGATTGGGCTTCTGACAGAAGTACGGGGTTTCGAACAGCTCCTGAATCAGGATGATCTGCGCGCCCTTGGCTGCCGCCTCACGCACCAGCCTTTCTGCCTGTGCGAGGTTGGCCTGACGATCCCAGGAACAGCCCATCTGGGTTGCGGCTACGGTAACGGTACGGGTCATGACGCTCTCCTGAAGGTAGAATTCGACAAAAAGCCGATATTTATCGACTTATAACCAATTAAAAACTGATTGACAATGACTTTCCCGCCGCCTCGCCGATATTTAACGAGAAAGCCGGCATAACATCAGCCATAAGCATAGCGCTGCCTGCGCACCACCACCGCTCAGGCATGCCAGCGCAGCGGATCCTGCCGATAAAAATCGACCAGATGCCGGTAGACTGCAGGCCAGCTGCGGTGCAGCACCTGTGGGCATTCGAAAAAGCTCTCCGACAACACGGCAAAGAACTCGGCCGGCGCCTCCAGCGCGTAGGCATCCAGGGGCAGGTGCTCACCGCGTTCGGCACGCTGGGCCAGATCATCCCAGGCGGCTTGCATGTCACGCGCCCAATCGGCCTGGCTCATGCCGCGGTGCAGCGGCGGCGAACCATTGGCGGCGGATGAGCGCATATCCAGCGTATGCGCCAGCTCATGAATAACCACGTTGAAGCCGTCCGCTTGCCCAGAATGGCGAACATCCTCCAGCGACAGCACCACCGGGCCATGCAACCAGGCCTCGCCGCTCAGCTCGCGCACCGCTTCGTGCACCACGCCGGCCTCGTCACGCCATTGCTGCCGGGTGCGGAACGGACCGTCGTAGAGCACCAGGGTCTGCCAGCCGTCGTACCAGTGCAAACCAATCTCCAGCACCGGCAGAACAGCCATTCCGGCGACCCGCAAACGCAGAACATCGTCCAGCTCAACACCCTCCAGCGGATGCAGATGCTTGCGCAGCAAAAAACGCAGCGCGGTGTCATGCAGACGCTCACGCTGGGCCGCGCTCAGGTGCCGGTAACAGGGCCAGTCACCCAGCGCCTGCTGCCACAGGGCCGGATCAAGCTCACCCTGCACACGCTGCAAGCGACGCTGTTCGCTGCGCTCACGCCACCAGCGCACCAGCCCCACTCAGCGCCCCTCGACCCGCGCCAGTACCGGCGGCAGATAGACGCCCAGGTAGGCGGTCATCAGCCGTGTTGCTTCACGGCAAATGGGGTCGCTCAACTCGCCAGACTGCTGATAACCGACGGCGAGCAGCTTGTCTGCCGCCTGCATGGCCAGCGCGAAGATATCCACATCATTCGGCAACGGCGGCAGCACGAAGACCTCGGCCAAGCACTGCTGAAACCGCCGCCCCAGCAGTTGATCGTGCTGCTGGTCGGCCTGGCGAATGGCGGCCAGATCATGCCCGCCCAACAGCAGCTCACGGGCGGCCGGATTGCCGCGGTAATAGTCCTGAAAACGCTGTTCGATGTCGGCGACCAGCGCCATCCAGCTGGACGGGTGGGAGACTGGAGGTATCTGGAGAATCCCGTCCAGCTCAAGGAACAGGCGCTCGGCCAGCGCCGCCAGCACGTCGCTGACCTGAGGAAAAAAGTGATACACCGAAGACGGGGGAATGTCGGCCTGCTCGGCGATGGCGTAGATCGACAGCGCGCTCAGCCCGCCCTGGTCAAGCAGCGCAGTGGTAGCCTCGAGGATACGGTCGATCCGTTCCTGACTGCTGGCGCGGCGTTTCGGGGCGGATCTGCTCATAGGGGTTCCGTATCAACGACTGTCCTGCAGACGATACCACAGCAGCGCCAGCGCCCGGATAGCGGTCTGCAGCGGCGCACCCGGCGGAACCGGCAGATGACGCCAGCGCGCCATCAGGTCAAAGTTGCGGGCATCGCCCAGCACCGTCTCGGCCATCAGCTTGCCCGCCAATCCGGCCAGCGCCACGCCCTGTCCGGAATAGCCCTGGGTAAACAGCACCCGCGGCCCCAGCCGACCAAACACCGGCGCCTTGCTCATGGTCATCGCGACCTGACCACCCCAGAGGTATTCGAAATCCTCACCCGCCAGTTGCCCAAACACCTGCGCCATGCGCTCACGCATGGTCTGGCGCAATGCATCGGGACGGGCATCGCGGGCACTGGCGCGCCCACCGAACAGCAGACGGTTATCCGGCGTCAGCCGGTAATAATCGATCAGGGTGTTCATGTCGCAGACCGCTGCGCGGGAGGGAATCAACTGTTCGGCCAGATCGCCGAGCGGCCGAGTCGCACCGATGTAACTGCCGATCGGCATAAAGCCCTTGCGGTACCAGGGCAGCAGCTTGCCGAGGTAGGCGTTACCCGCCAGCAGCAGATGACCGGCGCGTACCTGACCGCCAGCCGTACAAACCTGAACCTGCCCGCGCTGCTCGCGATAGCTGCGGACCGCGGAGCGCTCGAAAATGCGCACACCGGCCTGCTCGGCAGCACGAGCCAGCCCCTGTACATACTTGAGCGGGTGCAGATCGCCACCACCCAAATCCATCACGCCGGCCTGATAATCCGCGTTCAGCAAGCCCTGCAGCGCCGCCCGATCATGAAACTCCAGCCGGTCGTAGCCAAGCTCACCCAGCTCCTGCTGCCAGGCCCGCAACTCGGGAACCTGCCGCGCCTTGTTGGCAACCAGCAAAATCCCCCACTTCAGATCACAGTCGATGCCGTAGCGCTCGACCCGGTCGCGCAGCAGGTCTACACCATCGAGCCCGAGCTGCCAGACGCGGCGAGCGTCCTGCTCGCCCAGCTCACTAACCACCCTGGCATGATCGCAGGCCACCCCGGGATTGATCTGCCCGCCATTACGACCCGAGCAGCCCCAGCCGACATCCTCTGCCTCGAGCACAATCACGCTGCGCCCGGCCTCGGCCAGCTCCAGCGCCGCAGACAGGCCGGTAAAACCGGCGCCGACAATACAGACATCCGCATCCAGCACACCCTGCAGCTGTGCGCGGGGCGGAACGGCGGGCACGCTGGCCCGATACCAGGAATCGTTCATCACAAAGGCTCTCGCATAACGAACAATCCCGCCGGAGGGCGGGATTGTGATTGGCCACGACGTGGTCAGACGGTGTGCAGGTACCACATGTACTCAAGGTCGGAAATGGTCTTCTCGAACTCCTCCATCTCACTTTCCTTGCAGAGTACAAATACGTCGAGATATTCCTCGCCGATATACTCCTTCATTACCTCGGAGGCTTCCAGCTCACGCAGCGCATCACGCAGGTTGGTCGGCAGCGACGGCTCATGCTGATCGTAAGCGTTGCCCTCGGTCATCTCCGGCGGCTCGACCTGATTGCTGATACCGTAGTGAATGGCCGACAGCAATGCTGCCATCAGCAAGTACGGGTTGGCATCGGCGCCGGCCAGGCGGTGCTCGATACGCATTGCCTCCGGGTCGCCACCGGGCACACGGACTGCCACGGTGCGGTTATCAATACCCCAGGTCGGCGCACAGGGCACGAAGAAACTCGGGCTGAAACGACGATAGGAGTTGATATTCGGACACAGGAAGGCCATGTACTGCGGCAGGGTTTCCAGCAGGCCACCAACAGCCCAGCGCAGGCGATCGCTCAAACTGCCGTCGGCATTGGGCGCAAAGACATTGCGGCCGTTCTCGTCCATCAGGCTGATATGCACGTGCATACCGTTACCGGCCTGATCGTGATAAGGCTTGGCCATGAAAGTGGTATCCATTTCATGGTCGTAGGCCACGTTCTTGATCACCCGCTTGAGCAGCACGTTGAAGTCACAGGCCTTAACCGGATCATCAACATGGTGCAGGTTGACCTCGAACTGCCCCGGTGCCGACTCGGCCACGATGGCGTCAGCGGGGATGCCCTGCTCGTGGGCAGCTTCGATGACGTCCTCAAGGAACTCGGCGTATTCGTCCAGATCATCCATGGAATAGACCTGCACCGAATTGGGACGCTTGCCGGACATCGGAGAGCGCGGCGGCTGCGGGCGGCCGGTAATGTTCTCCTGGTCAATCAGGTAGAACTCCAGCTCGAAGGCAGACACCGGGGTCAGCTTGAGATCCTTGAAGCGTTCTACGATACGTTGCAGAACATAGCGGGGGTCGGCGAAGAAGGGGGTCTTGCGGTCCAGCTCGTACATGGTCATCAGCAGTTGTCCGGTTGGACGCTTCTGCCATGGTTCAACCGTCAGGGTTCCGGGAATCGGCAGGCAAATGCGGTCCGCATCGCCGATTTCCAGACCGAGACCGGTCTCTTCTACGGTCGTACCCTGAATGTTCAGCGCAAAGACCGATGCCGGCAATGCGATGCCCTTCTCGAAGGCTTTGGCCAACGCAGAACGATCAATGCGCTTGCCGCGCACGATACCGTTCATATCGGCAATAAGAAGGTCAATAAAATGGGTTTCCGGATGCGCGGCCAGAAAGGCCTCCGCTTCCTGGATGCCTACCGGCTCACTGGGCGTGGCGGGGACGGCGGTTACAGCATCCGCTCCGGCTTGGGGCTGCATGGGATTTCACCTGTTATTTGTAAAATATATCAATCACAGAACTTACACGATGTGAGTTAATCCGAAAGGCCCTTCGGAGTCAATAGAACTGATACCGCACAAACATGGTGCGCACTGCCCTATAAAAGGCCACAGACGGGCGTTAAAGACCAAAATGACTACCTCGCGTGTTCGTTATTTTTGCTCTTTGTGTTAATTATTTTTTATTGCTATTGTACGAAAAAACGAACAACAATCGGTTCGCATTCACTTTGTCTCTGACTTGCTGGAACATCAAATGTCCGTCGTACGCAAACCCGTCATTGGTATCGTCTGCTGCTCGGAACAGCTCGGGCTGCACCCTTTCAACATCGTCGGCGAGAAATACATTCTCGGCGTCGTGGACGGTGCCAACGGCCTGCCGCTGCTGATTCCGGCCCTGGGCGAGCGACTGGACAGCGATCAGCTGCTGGACCTGCTGGACGGCATCCTGTTTACCGGCTCGCCGTCCAACGTTGAGCCCCATCATTACAGCGGGCCGGGTAGCGCCGAAGGCACCAAGCACGACCCCAAGCGCGACGCGACCACCCTGCCATTGATTCGCGCCGCAATTGACCACGGCGTTCCGGTACTCGGCATCTGCCGAGGCTTTCAGGAAATGAACGTCGCCTTTGGCGGCACTTTGCATCAGCGACTGTACGAAGTCGGCGGTTATATCGAACACCGCGAGGACAAGAATCAGCCGGTCGACATTCAGTATGGCCCAGCTCACGAGGTTCGTCTTGAGCCCGGGGGGTTGCTCTACGAAATTTCAGGCTGCAGCTCGGCTCAGGTCAATTCCCTGCACACTCAGGGAGTCGCTACACTGGGAGCCGGTCTGCAGCCTGAAGCGACAGCACCCGATGGACTGATTGAGGCCTTCTCGGTCAGCCAGGCAACCCAATTCGCTCTCGGCGTACAGTGGCACCCCGAATGGCAGGTAACCCGCAATCCGTTTTACCTGTCGATCTTCCAGGCGTTCGGAAACGCCTGCCGGGCCCGTGCGTCGCGACACTCCTGAGGCGGTTATGAACAAGATTGAAAGCTGGCTTAAAGAAAACAAGATTACTGAAGTGGAATGCATGGTGGGCGACCTGACCGGTATTGCCCGCGGCAAGATCGCTCCGACCATGAAGTTCATCTCGGAGAAAGGCATGCGTCTGCCCGAAAGCATCCTGCTGCAATCGGTTACCGGCGACTATGTAGAAGATGACATCTATTACGACCTGCTCGACCCGGCCGATATCGACATGATCTGCAAGCCGGACGAGACCGCCATGTTCATGGTGCCGTGGGCACTGGAACCGACCGCGCAGATCATCCATGACTGCTTTGACAAGATGGGCAATCCCATCGAGATGGCGCCGCGCAACGTCCTCAAGACCGTGCTCAAGCTGTATGAGAAAAAGGGCTGGAAGCCGATCGTCGCGCCCGAGATGGAATTCTATCTGACCCGCCGCAACGAAGACCCGGACCTGCCGCTGCAGCCGCCGATCGGCCGCTCCGGCCGCCAGGAAACCGGCCGCCAGTCCTTCTCCATCGACGCCGCCAACGAATTCGACCCGCTGTTCGAAGACATGTACGACTGGTGCGAGGCTCAGGGCCTGGATCTGGACACCCTGATCCACGAGGAAGGCACCGCGCAGATGGAAATCAACTTCCGTCACGGTGACCCGCTGCATCTGGCCGATCAGATTCAGGTGTTCAAGCGCACCATGCGCGAGGCTGCGCTCAAGCACGATATGACCGCGACCTTTATGGCCAAGCCGATCACCAATGAGCCGGGCAGCGCCATGCACCTGCACCAGAGCATCGTTGACGCCAAGACCGGCAAGAATATTTTCTCCAATGATGATGGCAGCATGAGCGAGCTGTTCCTGCACCACATCGGCGGTCTGCAACGCTACATCCCGGAAGTGCTGCCGCTGTTCGCGCCGAACGTCAACTCGTTCCGCCGCTTCCTGCCCGACACCTCGGCACCGGTGAACGTCGAGTGGGGTGAAGAGAACCGTACCGCCGGCCTGCGCGTGCCGGACTCCAACCCGCAGAACCGTCGGGTCGAAAACCGCCTGCCCGGCGCAGATGCCAATCCCTACATTGCCATTGCGGCCAGTCTGCTGTGCGGCTACCTGGGTATGGAAAACCGCATGTCACCGTCGGCACCGGTCAAGGGCCGCGCGTATGAACGCCGCAACCTGCGCCTGCCGCTGACCATCGAATCGGCACTGGAGCGCATGGAGCAATGCAAGGACATTGAAGCAGTGCTCGGCAGCAAGTTCTGCCGCGGCTATGTGGCGGTCAAGCGCGCCGAACACGAAAACTACAAACGGGTGATCAGCTCCTGGGAGCGCGAGTTCCTGCTGCTGTCCGTCTGATCCCTCAACCCTGTAACGGTCGCTGCCGGAGGGCAGCGACACCACGGAAACCGGAGTACCGTATGAGCAAACTCAATACCGCCGAACTGCAGGCCATGGACGCCGCCCACTATCTGCACCCCTTTACCGACCACAAGGAGCTGGGTGAGCGCGGCACGCGCATCATCGAGCGCGCCGAGGGCGTGTATCTCTGGGACAGCGAAGGCAACAAGGTGCTCGACGGCATGGCCGGTCTGTGGTGCGTGAATATCGGCTACGGCCGCAAGGAACTGGCTGAGGCCGCCTACCAGCAGATGCTGAAGCTGCCCTACTACAACAGCTTCTTCCAGTGCGCCAACCCCCCGGCCATCGAGCTGGCCACGGCTATCGCCGAAGTCGCACCTGAGCATATGAATCATGTGTTCTTCACCGGCTCAGGTTCCGAATCCAACGATACCGTGCTGCGCATGGTGCGCCGCTACTGGGACCTCAAGGGCAAGCCAACCAAGAAAACCATCATCAGCCGTATCAACGGTTATCACGGCTCGACGGTAGCCGGCGCCAGTCTCGGCGGCATGTCGGTAATGCATGAACAGGGTGACCTGCCGATCCCCGGTATCGTGCACATCCCGCAGCCGTACTGGTATGGCGAGGGTGGTGACATGTCGCCGGACGAGTTCGGCATCTGGGCGGCCCAGCAGCTGGAAGCCAAGATTCTCGAACTGGGCATCGATCAGGTCGCAGCCTTCATCGCCGAGCCGATTCAGGGTGCCGGCGGCGTGATCATTCCGCCGGATACCTACTGGCCGGAAATCAAGCGCATTCTGGCCAAGTACGAGATCCTGCTGGTCATCGACGAGGTGATCTGCGGCTTTGGTCGCACCGGCCAGTGGTTCGCCAGCCAGCACTATGACCTGCAGCCCGACCTGATGCCGATCGCCAAGGGCATGACCTCGGGCTATCTGCCGATGGGCGGGGTGATCGTCAGCGACCGCGTTGCCGAAACCATGATCGAGCACGGCGGCGAGTTCTACCACGGCTACACCTACTCCGGTCATCCGGCATCCGCGGCCGTCGGCCTGGAAAACCTGCGCATCATGCGCGACGAGAAAATTGTCGACTACGTTCGTAACGAAGCGGCACCGTATTTGCAGGACAAGATTGCCGGCCTGGCAGCACATCGCCTGGTCGGTGAAGTTCGCGGTGTCGGCCTGCTCGGCGCCATCGAGCTGGTCAAGGACAAGGCAACCCGTGAGCGCTTCCCGGACAAGGGTACCGTTGGCACACTGTGCCGTGATCTGTGCGTCGCCAACGGTCTGGTGATGCGCGCGGTCGGCGACACCATGATCATGTCGCCGCCGCTGATCATCAGCCGCGCCGAAATCGACGAACTGGTCGACAAGGCCTGGAAGGTGCTGGATCTGGTAGCCGAGCAACTGGGAGTCTGATCGCCCCGAGTCCGACCAGCGGCTATGCTGGCCTGTAGGGTGCCTTTTTCGCTCACCGAAATGGCACCCATGCCAACACCGCGTTTCCAAACAATGGATGGAGAGTTGAAACGATGATGAAACATCTGGGCAAGACCCTGCTGGCAACAGCCACTGCTGTATCCATCAGCACCGCAGCCACCGCAGAGGAAGTGGTAAACGTTTACAACTGGTCGGACTATATCGCCGAGGACACGCTCGACAACTTCCAGAAGGAAACCGGCATCCGCCCGGTCTACGACGTGTTCGACAGCAACGAAGTACTGGAAGCCAAGCTGCTCTCCGGCAGCTCCGGATTCGACATCGTCGTCCCCTCCAACCAGTTCCTCGGCAAGCAGATCAAGGCTGGCGCCTTCCTGCCGCTGGACCGCAGCAAGCTGCCGAACTGGGAAAATCTGGATCCGACGCTGCTCAGGGCATTGGAAACCAACGACCCTGGCAACCAGTACGCCTTCCCGTATCTGTGGGGCACCACCGGCATCGGTTACAACGCCGAGAAGGTCAAGGCTGTGCTGGGCGAAGATGCACCGCTGAACTCATGGGATCTGGTATTCAAGCCGGAAAACATGGAGAAGCTGGCCTCCTGCGGCGTCGCCTTCCTGGACGCACCGGCCGAGATTATTCCGTCTGCCCTGTTCTACCTCGGGCTGAACCCGAACAGCACCGACGCTGCGGATTATCCGAAGGCCCAGGAGCTGCTGATGAGCGTGCGTCCGCACATCACCTATTTCCATTCCTCCAAGTTCATTACCGATCTGGCCAATGGCGACATCTGCGTTGCGGTTGGCTGGTCCGGGGATATTCTGCAGGCCGCAGCGCGGGCTGAAGAGGCCGAAAACGGGGTAGAAGTCAGCTACGTGATTCCGAAGGAAGGCGCGGCCATGTGGTTCGACATGATGGCCATTCCCAAGGACGCAAAAAATGTCGATAACGCCTACGCGTTTATGGATTATATTCTGCGCCCCGAGGTGATCGCCGGCATATCCAACTATGTTGCCTATGCCAATGGCAACGCGGCCTCCAAGCCGATGATTGATGAAAGCGTGCTAACCGATCCGGGCGTATACCCCAGCGACGAGACCCTGGCCAAACTCTTTACTCTGGCAGAGCTGCCGGCCAACATCGAGCGCACCCGGACCCGTGTCTGGACGCGCGTCAAGTCCGGTCAGTAACGCCAAAGAAAGTAACAAGAAACGGTCGACTGCAGGACTCCCCTCCTGCATCGACCAGAAACCAGAAGGGCCCGGCGCAAGCCGGTGTCCGAATCAGGAGACACCATGAAGCATCCAATGCAAAAGTCGCTGCTGGCACTGACCACTGCCGCCCTGCTGGGCGGAGCCGGTGTCACGCATGCCGCAGGCCAACTGAACATTTACAACTGGTCGGACTACATCGCCGAGGACACCATTGCCAACTTCGAGAAGGAAACCGGCATCAAGGTGACCTACGACGTCTATGACTCGAACGAAGTGGTCGATGCCAAGCTGCTGACAGGTCGCTCCGGCTTCGACATCGTCGTACCGTCCAACAACTTCCTGACCAAGCAGATCAAGGCCGGTGTCTACCTTGAGCTTGATCACAGCAAGCTGCCCAACATGGTCAACCTCAATCCCGAACTGATGAAGCAAATGGAAAGCATCGACCCGGGTAGCGCGCACTCCATTCCCTATCTGTGGGGCACCAACGGTATTGGCTACAACGTCGAGAAGGTTAAAGCCGCTCTCGGTGACGACGCACCGCTGGACTCCTGGGCGCTGATCTTTGATCCGCAATACGCCAGCAAGCTGGCCAGCTGTGGCGTGAGCGTGCTGGATTCGGCGGATGAAATGCTGCCCTCAGCGCTGAGCTACCTCGGCCTGGACCCGAACAGCAGCGATGCCGATGACCTGAAGAAGGCCGAAGAACTGATGCTGGCGGTTCGTCCGTACATCACCTACTTCCACTCCTCGCGCTACATTTCCGATCTGGCCAACGGCGACATCTGTGTCGCGGCAGGCTACTCGGGCGATGTTTTCCAGGCCGCCTACCGCGCCGAGGAAGCCGAGAACGGCGTCGAGATCAACTACATCATTCCGAAGGAAGGGACTGCCCTGTGGTTCGACATGATGGCCATCCCGAAGGATGCGCCGAATCCGGAAGAAGCCCACGCCTTCATCAACTACATCCTGCGCCCGGACGTAATCGCACCGATCACCGACTATGTTGCCTACGCCAACCCGAACAAGGCATCCGACGAGCTGGTTGACCCGGAAGTGCGCAATGATCCGGCGATCTACCCGAGCGACGAGGTGATGAGCCGACTCTACGTCAACGTGCCGCGTCCGATGGCCGCACAGCGACTGATGACCCGCACCTGGAGCCGCATCAAGTCAGGTCAGTAAGACACTCAAGGGGCTGCCTTCCGGCAGCCCCTTGTTGAATCAACAGAACAAACACGCAAGGTGCCGCTGCGGCGGCCCGCCAATATCTTTGTGTGCAGCGGTGCTGCACAGGTGGAAAGAGATCCGGAGACGACTATGGTTGGTGCAGCAGGAGCCATGAAACAGGCAATGGCCAAGGCCGAGCCCAATGACTTTGTGAAGATTGAGCGCATCAGCAAGCGGTTCGATGAAGCGCTGGCGGTAGACGACGTCAGTCTGAGCATCAATCGCGGCGAAATCTTCGCTCTGCTCGGCGGCTCGGGGTCGGGCAAGTCGACCTTGCTGCGCATCCTCGCCGGCTTCGAGCGCCCAACAGAGGGCCGCGTACTGCTCGATGGTCAGGACATCACCGATCTGCCGCCCTACGAGCGCCCGATCAACATGATGTTCCAGTCCTACGCGTTGTTCCCGCATATGACAGTCGAACAGAACATCGCCTTCGGCCTCAAGCAGGACAAACTGCCAAAGGCCGAAATCAACGAGCGCGTGAAGGAAATGCTCAAGCTCGTGCACATGACCGAGTACGCGCGGCGCAAGCCGGATCAGCTCTCCGGCGGGCAACGTCAGCGTGTGGCCCTGGCCCGCTCGCTGGCAAAGCGTCCGAAAGTCCTGCTGCTGGACGAACCCATGGGCGCGCTGGACAAGAAGCTGCGCACCCAGATGCAACTGGAGCTGGTCGAGATCATCGAGCGCGTCGGCGTGACCTGCATCATGGTCACCCACGACCAGGAAGAGGCCATGACCATGGCCCAGCGTATCGCCATCATGCACCAGGGCTGGATTGCCCAGGTCGGCACGCCAATGGATATCTATGAAAGCCCGGTCAGCCGTCATGTCGCCGAGTTCATCGGCAGTGTGAACATCTTTGAAGGCGAGATCAGCGCCGACATGGAAGACCACGCGATCATCCAGTGCGACTGCCTCGACAAGCCGATCTACGTCGGCCACGGCATCACCACCCGCGCCCAGGACAAGAGCATCATCTACGCCCTGCGCCCGGAGAAAGTCTGGGTCAGCACCGAGAAGCCCGAGGGCGAGTACAACAGCTCCCACGGCGTAGTCCATGACATCGCCTATCTCGGCGGCCACTCGGTTTACTACATCAAGCTCGACAGCGGCAAGATGGTCCAGGCCTTCTTCGCCAACTCCGAGCGTCGCCTGCCTCGCCCGACCTGGGAGGACGAGGTGTACATCAGCTGGGAAGACGACAGCGGGGTCATTCTGCACTCATGAAAATGCCACGCCTGACACCGCCGGGGCGCTTCTGGGTCATCAGCGTCCCCTATCTCTGGCTGTTCCTGTTCTTCCTGCTGCCCTTCGCCATCGTGCTGAAGATCAGCTTTTCGGAAGCCGCGATCGCCATTCCGCCCTATCAGCCGATCTTCCAGTACGTCGAGCAGAAGCTCAACGTCATGCTCAACCTCGGCAACTACATCTTCCTCAGCCAGGACGGTCTCTACCTGTCCGCCTATCTGGGTTCGCTGAAAATTGCCTTTTTCTCGACCCTGATCTGCCTGCTGGTCGGCTACCCGATGGCCTATGCCATCGCCCGGGCGCCGCGCGAAAAGCAACTGGTCTACCTGCTACTGGTGATGATGCCGACCTGGACCGCGATCCTGATCCGCGTCTACGCCTGGATGGGTATCCTCAGCAACAACGGCCTGCTCAACAGCACCCTGATGAGTCTGGGTCTGATCAGCGAGCCGATGCAGATCCTCAACACCAACACGGCAGTCTATATCGGCGTGGTCTACGCCTACCTGCCGTTCATGGTGCTGCCGCTGTACGCCAACCTGGTCAAGCACGATCACAGCCTGCTCGAAGCAGCCATGGACCTTGGCGCCGGTCGCATCAAGGCGTTCTGGAGCATTACCGTGCCGCTGTCGAAAACCGGCATCATCGCCGGCTCCATGCTGGTGTTCATTCCGGTGGTCGGTGAGTTCGTTATCCCCGAACTGCTGGGCGGCCCGGAAACCCTGATGATCGGCAAGGTACTCTGGCAGGAATTCTTCAACAACCGTGACTGGCCGGTTGCCTCGGCGCTCGCCATTGTCATGCTGGTTATCCTGATCGTCCCGCTGGTGCTGTTCCACTACAACCAGGCCAAGGAAATGGAGAAAAAAGCATGAGCAAGCGCCCCAACTTCTCCACCCTGATGCTCTGGCTGGGCCTGGTATTCATCTACCTGCCGATGATCATTCTGGTGATCTACTCGTTCAACGCCTCCCGGCTGGTTACCGTCTGGGGCGGCTGGTCGGTGCACTGGTATGTCGGTCTGCTGGACAACACCCAGCTGATGAATGCGGTCAAACGCAGCCTGCAGATAGCCTTCTTCACCGCCACAGCGGCGGTGGCGCTCGGCACCCTGGCGGCCTTCGTCATGACCCGCATCAAGCGCTTCAAGGGCCGCACCCTGTTTTCAGGGCTGGTCACTGCGCCGCTGGTCATGCCCGAGGTGATTACCGGTCTGTCGCTGCTGCTGCTGTTCGTCGCCATGGCGCAGATGATCGGCTGGCCGGCAGAGCGCGGCATGGTGACCATCTGGATCGCCCACGTGACCTTCTGTACCGCCTACGTGGCAGTCGTGGTCAGCGGTCGCCTGAGCGAGCTTGACCAGTCGATCGAGGAGGCCGCAATGGACCTCGGCGCGCGCCCGTGGAAGACCTTCCTGCTGATCACCGTGCCGATGATCGCACCATCGATCGCCGCTGGCTGGCTGCTGTCCTTTACCCTGTCGCTTGATGACCTGGTACTGGCCAGTTTCGTATCCGGCCCGGGCTCCACCACCCTGCCGATGGAAGTATTCTCCGCCGTGCGTCTGGGCGTGAAGCCGGAAATCAATGCGGTCGCCAGTCTGATCCTGCTCGCCGTGTCGATCTTCACGTTGATCGGCTGGCTGATTGCGCGCAGCGCCGACAAGCGCCGTTCGCAGCCGCCGGAGGACGAGGACGTCATCACCTGGCAAGCGGTTATCGACAGCCGTCGTAACTGATCAAATCGCGGCAAGCACGGGGCAGTCAGACTGCCCCGTTTGCCGTTAACAGCCCCCCCTCCCCACTCTGCACAAACCCGGCGCTGGTCGCTAGAATGCCAACATGAAGACACCGACTGAAACCGGGAAAGCAGCCCGACCGCGCATCAGGGACAAACGCCAGGCCATTCTGGACGCGGCCCTGAAGGTATTTGCCGCCGGTGGCGTAAACGGTGTGCCAATACCTGCCCTGGCCGAACAGGCACAGGTGGGTACCGGCACCATCTATCGCTATTTCAGCAGTAAGGAGGCCCTGGTCAACGAACTGTTCCGCAGCCAGCGACAGTTCAAACGCGACCTGCTGTTCGACGGTCTCGATCGCAGCCTGCCGGCCCGGGCGCAGTTCGACATTGTCTGGCAGCGCATGATCGACTACAGCCGCCAGCATCCGGACACCTATCGTTTTCTCGAGATGCAGGATCACCGACCCTATCTGGACGAACAGAGCCGGCAACTCGAACAGCAGTTCTTTACCCCGCTGGTCAGACAATATCGGCAGTATCAGGAGCAAGGCATCTACCGTCGCGACCTGCGGGCCGAAGTACTCATGGCCATGGTCTGGGGCAGCTTTGCCAATCTGGTCAAGTGCGAACGCGAAGGCCTGCTGGTCTTGCAGCCGGAAGACCTGAAGGCTGCCTGCGAAACCTGCTGGTCAATGCTGACCGGCTGAGCCCCCCCCGCCAATCCAGTCTGGGCGCACAACCTGGGCGAAACGGATACGCGCCCGGGCAACTGTTCCCGGAGTTAACAAAACGCCGCTTTTCCGAACTGCGTCCGGCCCGGAATCGGGGTAGGATTGTCAGCACATCAACGCAGGCAAAGCCGGCGTTTCCTGTCAACCGTCTGGAGAAACCCCGTGTCCAAACTGGTTCCCGCCATCGATCCCGAAGGCTTGCTGGAATACTCGGTCGTCTTTACCGATCGCTCGCTCAATCACATGTCGCAAACCTTCCAGCAGGTCATGCGTGACATTTCCACTACGCTCAAGAGCGTGTACAACGCCCACGCAGTGGCAGTGGTTCCCGGTGGTGGCACCTATGGTATGGAAGCCGTTGCGCGCCAGTTTGCCCAGGACAAGACGTGTCTGGTCATTCGTAACGGCTGGTTCAGCTATCGCTGGAGTCAGATTTTCGAGATGGCACGCATCCCGGCCAGCGAGACCGTACTCAAGGCGGTCAAATCCGATACCGGCAACCAGCCCGCGTTTTCCCCGGCGCCGATTGACCAGGTTGTCGCCGAGATTCGCGCCAGCAAGCCGGATGTGGTATTCGCCCCGCACGTCGAAACAGCCGCGGGTATCATTCTGCCGGATGACTACCTGCGCGCGGTTGCCGATGCCGTACACGAAGTCGGTGGCCTGTTCGTCCTCGATTGCATCGCCTCCGGCACCGTCTGGGTCGACATGCAGGCCTGCGGTATCGACGTGCTGATCAGCGCGCCGCAAAAGGGCTGGAGCGCCTCCCCGTGCAGCGCCCTGATCATGTTCAGCGAACGCGCCGAGCAGGTTCTGGAACAGACCACCAGCACCAGCTTTGCCGCCGACCTGAAGAAGTGGCGGCAGATCATGCAGGCTTACGAGAACGGCGGCCACGCCTACCACGCCACCATGCCGACCGATGCCCTCAAGGCCTTCCGCGATACCATGCTCGAAACCCGCGACTACGGCTTCGCCAAGGTCAAGCAGGAACAACTGGCGCTCGGCACCGCCGTGCGCGAGCTAATGCAGGAGCTGGGCTACAAGAGTGTTGCGGCTGACGGCTTCGGCGCCCCCGGGGTCGTCGTCAGCTACACCGACAACGACGGTATCCAGAGCGGTAAGGCCTTCGCCCCGCTCGGCCTGCAGACCGCAGCCGGCGTACCGCTGATGTGCGACGAACCGGAAGGCTTCAAGACCTTCCGCCTCGGCCTGTTCGGCCTGGACAAGCTGCACAACCCCGAACGCACGGTTGCCACGCTGCGGGAGGCCTTTGCTGCGCTGTAGGCGAGCCAAGCGCAGCCTCAAGCTGCAAGCTACAAGCAAACCCGGTCTCGATGCCGGGTTTTGTTTTTGCGCTGGAAAATGGCGGCTGCGCTGCATGCGGCCCTGCTGTTACACCCGTCCACTATCTGCCCCCATGCAACCGTAAAAAAACCCGCACGGCTGAACACCGCGCGGGTTTGCTTGTAGCTTGTAGCTTGTGGCTTGCCGCTGGCTAGGGCCTGTTAACACAACCTCAGTCCGTCAACGATCAGGGCAAAATTAACGAAGCCGATGAACATGACATCGAGCTTTTCAAAGCGGGAGAAAATTCTGCGAAATCCTTTCAAGCGCCGAAACAGACGCTCTACCTC
>NZ_JBSXON010000044.1:0-10418 GCF_056859475.1 Halopseudomonas sp. L-58 | reverse complement strand
AACGGTTTATTCCAGGCAGCCCGATCACGTGCCCGCGGATACAGAAATGAGGCCAACTTCATTGCCATGATTTACTTGATTGGCAGCCCGGTGGGTCGCTTGCTCGATCAGGCTAAATCCACATGAAACGTCGAAGAACCCTTAATCCAATCGGTGATGACTGGATTTGTTCGGATGTGCATGGGGAATTTCAGCTGCTGATGGAGCTGCTTAGAGATTCAGGTTTTGAGTCTGCCCCCTCTGGCAGGATAGGTTGGTTATGCTCGGTGGGTCAGTATTACTCCGGCGGTGACATCACTGGACGCTTATCTTCTGGAGAGTCAGAGGTCTGAGCTATTTCCATGAGGTAATTGCCGGATTGCGCTTCAGCCTTGCCAAGCACGAATCTCATCAGGTGCAAATAGGACGATAGCCAGTCGATGGAACAAGGTGATAAGCGTGTGCGATGAGTATCCTTTCTTACCTGCTTCCGTCCGTCCTTTTTCCTCCGGGTGGCGGAGTTTCAGTATCCCTTTTCCATGGGCGAATCTTGCCTTTTGTTTCATCAGCCTGTATTCCATCAGCAGGGCACCGCAGCGCCACTGCGATAAGACCTCGGTGTCCATAACACCAATATGCAAACGCCAGCGCGGCCACTCAAATACCTGGGTCACTGTCTTCATGTACCGTCTAAAGTCCTGGGCACTGTGGAAACTGATGCCGGAGTGAGCGCTGTTGATGTGGGTCAAGGTGTACTCGATCAACCAAAGCAGCTCAGGGCGGCTATGGCTTTTTGCAAAGAGTTTTCGGCAATGATGGTGCGCGGCGGCCAGGTCACGTTTTTCTGATACGTCGACAGGTTCTGGCGGCAGCAATTGATGACGGCGGCTTTTAGGGAATAAACGCGATGCGTTTTTGTCGGTTGCCAGTTCTCGTAAAGCTAATGCTGCTTGGTGCCAATGCTCGATTTGCGCTGTGGACAGCTGGTAGTACACCGCCGTTTCAGCAGGGTCCTGCCCAGATTGGATCTTGCCCAACACACCCAGGGCTTTGATATAAGCTGTCTGATCCATACGCATCTTGGCTGTTTGAATAGATCGGAGCTTGTCATTACTCCGGATGGGCTGCGGGGCTTGAATAAATCGAGTGAGCCGCTTGTGCAGATAGCCTGTTAATGCTGCTGGTGTGACTGACAAGTTGTTACTACGCATGTGGCTGATACGGTGGCGTCGTAGGCCTAGCAGCGCGAAAGCTTCGGTGCTGGATAGGCTGCGTCTATTTTTCTTCAAGTGTAGAGCGAGCAGCAGGTCGCTGAAGTGCATGTAGGTGCTGAGGGTAATACCGGGGCTGCTATGACCGGCCAGAACGGCGATTGCCTGGTATCGGTCCCTCAGGCGACCTTGGCCACAGATCTTTTCCAGCAAGTTTTGCCGATGCATGGGCGGGTAGGGCATAAGTGTGTCGACTTCAGCTGGGAGTGAAACCTGATCATGGTGTATCAATAGCTGAAGGCGTGTCAGGGCGCTGTGCCGCAGATGGTAAAGCCGGTAGTAGAGGCCACCGCTCAAATCCGCAAGAATTTTTTTCACTACGATGGACAGTGTTCTCGTATCCAGGGGTTCTCTTGGGTTGTCCGGTTGGTGAAACAGCAGTTCTGCACTGCTTTGGCTATTAAGGCGCCTGCTTCCGATAAAGTCGCGCATCAATTGACTTTCTGGTTCTGTCAGCAGTGGGAAAAGGGGGACCTTGCGTAACGCTGCTGCCGTTTTGTTGCTGCCGTGCTTGTTGTCGCGAACAAACAACCAAGCATCTGGGGAAGGCTCGATATCTCGCAAGCGCAGCTTGGCTATTTCGCCAGGACGCAGGGCTGTCCTGAAAGCCATGATCAGAAAACATTTGAGCATGGTGCGGTGAAGCGGAGTTATATCCTTGAACTGGTCGCATTGTAATAGCAGCCCAGAAAAAAGAGGTTCATCCACGATAGCGGCGCTGACATGAGGAGCGGTACCGGAGCCTTCTTGCAATGGCTCATGGAGTGGCGGAAAGTCCATTGTCTGAACACCAAACTGGTGCAGATCCTCCAATCGCCCTGCGCGGTATGCGCGTTCCTTCTGACTGCGTTGCGTGTCCAGTATGTGCGAGTACAGCGACTGGAAGTCTTCCTGGTCAAAACTTAGCAGGTCATGCGGCTCTGTGGCGTTCAGCCACTCCGCTGCTACTGTATTCATGTATCGCCGCGCGGTGGACTCAGCATTACCACGCTCATTGAGATGATGAATTAGCCAGCCAAGCAGCACCTGCTCAGAGACTTTCCCGCACTCGTCTGCCAGCGCAGCGAGCTCGGTGATCAATTGGCGCTTGGTCCTGGGCTTGGCGGGATCAACTTTGAATATGCGCGTCAGTTTGGACAATATATGGGGGCGGCGCTGCTTCTTGGTAGGTGTCCTGCTCAGCTGGGATACGGGGCCGCTGAAAACCGCAAAATCTGCAAGTAGATACTCACCGCATGGGCCGATGCTGGGTCGTAGCAAACGATTCCAATAACACGCGGGTAGGCTGCTACTCGGCTGTCTCCCCGTCGCATATTCAACCAGCACTTGCGGTAACTCAACGCCTGGTTGGCTTTCAGCTATCGTCACGCCACCCCATTCAAGCTGGCGTTGGGTGAAGGATGCTTTCAGCTCTTTATTGATAAGTTCAAGGCAGGCCGATAGATTGCCCGGAGCCTGCGGTTTTTTTCCATCTTTGCTGCTCAGGTACTGGCGTAACAGACCCAGAGTAATCGAGTCGGGAAAGTAGTGAACCTCGCAGACTGGTTTTTCCGAGTCTGCACTATCATCCGGTTGCTTTCGATTGCTGGCCCAGCCTTGCCCTGGGGGTATGTGCAAGGGAATCCAGCAGAGTGAACTGTTACCGCATAGTGGTTTGGGTTGGTTAAGTGCCTCAGCCAGAGCTGGCCACAGCAGTGCTCGGTTTAATCCGCCATACATGATCGAAGACAGGAGCAGTCTTGCCAACTGCCCTGACGGGCTAACAGAGTTTGCTGTTGTTAACCTCGTTTTCCAGCTGTCCTCCGCCAGCGCAACAAGCCTGGCGTGTTGATGTCGTCGCAGAGTTCGTGTGGATCTGCGTTGGCGGAGAGTGACGATGGGTGGCGGGATATCGATGACCCAGATTCCGGCCTGATTTCCAGCTTCTAATTGCTTTCTGATCCAGCTGTAAACCCGGCGGTACGCTGTGGGGTTGCCCAAGTGCTGCTCAATGGCCTTATCGGCTTTTGGCCAGAATTCTGCGAACTGGCTTGCGTCAGGCTGTGCTCTGAATAGTCTCGGGATGATTTCCTGAAGAATAGTAAGCGCAGCTTGGATGGTTCTTTCGTCCTCACGGCGCCTCGCTGCGGTGCGGCTATCGCGTCCAAGACGAACATTCCTATCGGTTTGCTGGGCATCAGCAGTCAGCGGGTTTTCCATCCGGGGAGCGCCTTGATTTCATGATGAGTGAGGACTGCTTGAATTACGTCAGCTACACGCCGGAGCTGGCTCATGCCCAGTTGGCTAAATGGTCCCATTGCTTCTTCGCCCAACTCTTCGTGGCCCATCCAGCCATCAATCACTTCCGGGCTGACCTGGCGTCTTAGCAACTCACTGCGCATGTGGTGCCTGCCCCAGTTACGTGCCCAGGGCAACTGCTCCCCCAGGATGAGCGTCAGGCGGGAAGGGGTAATTTCGAAAGGTACAATCGCTCCATCATTTTCTTCCAGAAAAAATAATAAATTCTCATCGCCGCTGAGTGTGCGTTCGCAGCGTGCGCATACAGTTGCAATACTCAGGCGAGCGTAGCTGGCGACGTTGCTGAGGTGCTCTTTATATAAGGTGACTTGCTCAATAACGGTAGCAGGCACGACTAGCGTCCGCGCAGCCAAGCCATGCCTTCGTTCTTTGTCACTTATCCACCAGGTCTGCTGGTGCGGGTTCAGGTCTGACAGCAGGCCCATGGGGGCGTTTACGTCTCTATGACCTGTCACGAACGAAAGAAGTGCCCACACATAAACTACGTATTTGTTGTGGAAATTAACGAAATTTTTTTCCAAATTAAACGCTTGAGCAAGTACGCTGAACAGGTTGTGCAGTACCCGCCCGGGCAAGTGCAGGCGGCTTCCGAGGGCACCTGATTTAGCCGTTATGGGTGGTAGCGAAGCTTGCTGCCCCGAGAGGTCGAACACGGCGTTGATGAAACGATAGTGGTGTGCGAGTACATCAGTACGTGCCTGGTGGCTATAGGAAAGGCTGGGGCGTCCCTGATGAGTGTCACCACGTATCAGTGCAATAACGGCGCGATCTGTACCCTGATTCAGGAACCAATGCTCCATATAGCGGTTAATTCTGCCAATGGTCAGCCGGGTACTGTGTGCCTGGTTGATAGCCTTCAGCCAGGTGCGTAGTACCTGCGCCGTCGGTAGCGGCGCTTGGAGTGGCGCCGACTCAACCCAGGCAGTCATTTGCTGGGGTAGAGGAAGATGCAGTGCATTCAGAACAGCGGGTAACAGAGCGTCCAGATGATTGGGCTGATGGCCTGCAGGCACCTGATGTGTGAGGGTACGGCAAGGGACCTGATTAATGATCGTGATCTGTACTTTATGTGCATTGGCAAGGTGCCAGCCGGGATCCCGTCCACTTAGCAGCGATAACAACACCCAGCCAGCGGTATGGTCATTTCTGGTTAAAGCCGACAATGCGTGGGTAACCAGATGCTCGATGTCCCACTCGGAGGCCTGTTCGAAAGAGCAGGGCAGCGATTGTTGCCGCACACGCATTTGCTCAGCAAGTCGTATGCTGTGAATAGCCTGAAGAGCGATTTCCTTTTTATGCAGGCTACGATCGTGAAAGCGATAGGGAACGCTTGTGACGATTGTTGTCGGCTCATCCTCGTTTTCACTGTTTTTGCTGAAGCTGGTCAGCTTTTCAATACGAAACTCCGGGTCATCCACGCCGGTATCGACCAACGGAACGAATAAGTTGGCTGCAGTCTGTGGAGCCGGGGGGACTGAGGTTGGGCTGGAAGATTCGCCGCGCTGGCGAATGACCCCTTTCCGGTTTCGCGCAACACTACGGATTACGACAGCCAGATAGCCAAGCCCCAGCTGTTGTACAGAAGGCAAGTTGAGATAGTTCTTCCGTAGCTCATGCAGATGCTCGTCCAATTGCAGGAGGTAGTCGAAATCTTGTGGAGGCGGTAGCAGCTCCAGCAACGGTTTATGTTTGGCGCTTGTTGCGATCAAGCGGATTTCCCGAAGTGCCGATTCAATCGCACTGTTATGATCTCCTTTGATGTGCAGACTACAGCAGCACAGGATCACTAGCCCCAACCACTGTTCGTACTTCTCGGCGTTGGGGAGGTAGTCCCAAGGGGTGTTCAATGCGGATGCGAACGGTGATAGCGTCAAGAGTTTTGAGCTGACCAGGGTTTTATGAGCGGCTGCCCTGTCAGTACTGGCTGCGGGAAAGTGCTGAGAGGAGTAGCTGAGGTATTCAGCGGGCAGGTTCAGCATATCACCAGCGCGTTGGTGCTTTTGAAGTAGTGGTAGGCAGAGTTGATGCAGATAACCCAGAGAGGTCTGCCGTACTGTATCCGGAAGTTCTACTGGAATAAGGGCGTCGAGAAAGGCTATTTGGCCGTCCGGGCTATTCATCGCCACCCCATGGCTGGTTCAATAAATCGATTATTTCCTGCGTAGTTGCTGGCGGGCTCGGTTGAGTACGTTTCCGCCGCCGTTGTTCGCCGAGAGCTGCCCGTGAGATACCTGTCCATTTGCACATGAGCTTGTCATTTAGCGTTTTGGTATTGAACAGTTCCCGGTGCAGCCCATGCGACATGGACTCTTTCAGTGTATCCCGCAGGTCTGATATTGCATGAGGGTGGAGGCTGTTGAACACCTCGCCAAGCACCGAAACCCAGGCAGCACGCTCAATCTCTATTTCCGATATTTCATCTGGAGTCAGGCAAACTAAGAGTGTGCCAATGGGCGGCTGGTCGGTCTGCCATAGCACGCTTGTCCAGAGAGGAGCATAAAGCTCAAGTGTGCTGGGAGTAGCGATGCATTGCAGCGGTTGTTGCGCCAACGCTTTTCGCATGGTTTCCGGAAGTGCTGATCTGTTGAACCAGCGGTGTAACTCTCTGCTCCAGGTATGGGCAGCTAGTGCAGCGGGGTGGAGCGTAATCTCTGTAGTCTGGGTGCTTTGTTTCAACCGAGGCATGCCGACGTACTCAAAGGCTCACTCCAACTGACGCCCTTGCCATTGAAATATTGATGGAAAGGAGGGGGAGCCGACAATGATGGCTTTACTGTACGGTTAAACAGTGTTCCGTGTCTATACCTACTGACAGTGTAGTGGTGATTGCGGATTCCACGCCATCTGGCCAGGCAGTCGGAGCGCAGCGACGCAGGGATGGCATTGTTACTTCGAGGTGCCCGGTGCCGTCAACTGCTGTGGTCGACGGCGCATTGATTCACCCTTGAGATTGATCCGGTAGGCGTTGTGCACCAGACGGCCGAGGATGGCGTCGGCCAGGGTCGGGTCGCCGATCAGTTCATGCCAGTTATCCACCGGCATTTGGCTGGTCACCAGGGTCGAGCGCGCTGGCCGTAGCGGTCGTCCAGCAGGCCGAGGGCGTTCCTCGAAGCTCAGGCTGTCGATGTCCGGGGTTTTCAGTTGCTCGTTCAAGGCCTTGAGCATGCCGTGCAGGCGTAGGGTCTGGAGTTTATCCAGGGTGGGATGAGTCAGCATGGTGGGTATCCTTGAGGTCAGTAGTAGTAGCCGGGGCCACGCAGGTTGGCGTGGTCATCGGGTAGCAGGGGCAGATTCTGTTGGGCCAGGGGCAGGCTCTCCAGGCCCTGACGGAGGATGGATTCGAGGCTCTTGTAGCTGCATGCGCCGAGTCTGAGGGCACGGCGGCAGGCTAGCTCCAGGCGCTCTTCACCGTAGGTCTGACCCAGACGCAGAATGCCCAGGCAGGCACGGTAGCCATGCTGCGGATGGACGCGTCGTTCGAGGATGTGAGTGATCACTCCGGCGGTGTTTGGTCCGGTCTGCCCGGCCCAGCGGATCAAGCGCTGCGGGGTCCACTCGGCGTGCTCTCGGTGACTCTTGGGCATATGCTCGGTCTGTGTGCTGTGGCGGCCCTTGTGCATCGAGCGCTGGTGGCTGGCGAGCCGCTGGTTGGCGTGGAAGCATTCGATGGTGCGCGCCGTCAGGCGCACCTCCAGTTGCTTCTTCACCAACTGATAGGGTACCGAGTAGTAATGCCCGTCGACCTCGACGTGGTAGTCGATATGCCCCCGGGCCTTCTTCCACTCGGCGTAGGTGTCTAGCTCATGCGCTGGTTTTTCATAACTTGGCTTTTGAGGGGAAGCATCACCGGGGGGTGGATGATGCGCGAAATATTGTGAGGTTGCTGCCCTTCATGGATTGGGAGCTGGAGTCGGAGCTGTTGACGCCGCCGTAGAGGTTTGGCTGAGAGAGCTTTGCCGTGGCTGGGAGAGATAGACACGTTCTCCGGAACGGTTGTCCCCAGCACGGCAAGCACGGTGTTCTGACAAACCTATACTGAGCTATCTGACTCGTTAAACCTAACAGAGAAACACTGCAATGAAAGTCATGGACCAAAGCAAGGCAGGGGCTGATGCCGTCACTGTGTGCGATGTATGCAACAGCCCCACGCAAACCGAACACGGCGAAGTGCAGTGTGGTTTCCTGCAAGCGCACTGGGGTTATGGTTCCATACATGACGGAGATCGTTATGAAGTGCGCCTCTGTGAGGGTTGCTTCTTTATGACGCTCGCCTACCTCAAGCAAGAGCACCGAATTCAGAGGCTTTTCGATGAGGTCAGTAGCCAAGATAGCGATAGCTTTGGCTTGGTCATGCCGAATGATGTTGAGAGGTAGGCATCCGGAGCATTCCATCTTGTAAGCCCCACTTTGCTGCAGCCTGCAACGTGTGGCGAATGGCAGCTTGGAATGCAAGAATCCCTACCGGGAACGGATGCCGGGCGACTCCTTGACGGATGCGTGCTGGGGGCCAGCGTATCCAGTAGAGCTGGCTTTCGGACAGTCAATTCGTACCCCAAAGGGCTTTGCGCGAGAACAGATCACGTAAACCTTCGTTGCTCTGTTCGGGCAGCTCCAGCAAGTCCATCAGCTTCTGGTACTGGCCACCTGTAACCATGAATAAGCGTTGGTCCAATAAAGTCTGCTCAGCTGCCAAGCATGCGTTGTCGAGAATAAAGTTGCTCAAGGACTTTTGGGCCACTTCGGCACCTCACTTGCGGGTTGATGATCAATCAACATGATTGTTAGCGCAGCAGGCGTACTCTGTCCAATGCATTGCGGGCACCAGCCTGGCCTTCTCAGCCCGCCGAGGGAGCAGCTCTTGAAGCTAGCAAGAAGGTAAGCGCTGGGCATGCAATCCCGGTAAGCGGAATCAAGCCCCGTAGATGGCGGAAGTACATTGGCCTCTGCACGGTGATCTGAGGGGCGGGGCAGTTCCGGTGGCAGCGTTGTGTGCTTTCGATCACTGCCCTCCCAAGCCGGTAGGCGGGTGTGCTCATGGAGGGTCCTGCTTGTTGTTCCTATCTGCGTTGTGATACCTTGCATATGTGCTCAACAGGCGCATGACACCCGTCATTCAAAGCTGGAAACGGCACTGTTCTAGATTTGCATTATGACCGATTCGATTTTCTTCGGTCCTTGTGGCGGAGACGGGTGACGCTACCAAAAGGACAGGAGCAAAGATATGAATCCGTTGTATATCGTGCCCAGCACCCTTCGTGGTATTTCTCGTCTTGCCAAGAAAATTGTTCGTGAACGTGGCATTAAGCATACGATCGCGCTAGATGTCGCCGCACAGATTTCAGGCTACCAAAACTTCAAACATGCCCGGCGTCGTCTCGCCAGCCAAGCCGAGCCCATTGTTCTGCAGCCCCTTTATTTAACTGTATATTGGCATGATAGGGATGGAGATCCTTTTTCCGGCCGCTGCACTGCCGAAGTTGAGCTACCGCCAGACACCATAAGTGCTCTGCCTTCCTTGAAGGATAGGGGATATTGGATGTTCGGAGGGTTCGAGCTGGAATCCGAAGATCATTTGCGTGGCAGGTTAGATGCCACTTCCCAAGAAAGAGCAATGAAGCGCATTACTGATGCCGTTCGGCAGTTGCAGTTCTGCGTGGCTACGGGGCTTCGGTCTATGAGGAAAAAGGCTGACAAGCGTCGGGTGGAGTTTCTGCATGAGCTGCCTGGTCGGGATCACATCAGTCTCTGGATAGATGGTGCAACAGGCGGTTGGCTGGCCTTAGATGAACCCTATCCACCCCGTTATAGTGAGAAAGAATCGAAGCGTAAAAAATGGATTGAACAGCATGGGCTAACAGAGACGGCCCCTGATTGGGGCGGCTTGTACCTACCGGGTAGTAGCGTACCTTTTTTCCTGTCTGCCGACTCTGATCTTTTGCAGCGAGTTACCGGTATTGTGGAACAGATGGCATCGGTGCCCTCAATCGACTGGGATACCCACTCAGGTGACTATAGCTCGCACTTTCATAGCCCTGCCCGGGTTGCCAGCGGCAAACCCTATCGCGGTCGCCCTCAGCCTTCTTTTGGGCAGCGTGCAGGTGCGATCCCTTACGGTGGCCGTCCCGGAGAAGCGTCTGACTGGCGGCCAGCAGAGCCGATGTCGATTAAACAGCATCAAGAGCTGGGTATTATTCTTCGAGGCCTTGCATGGTCTGACCTGTCCGTCCCTGTACTTGAAAAGCTAAGTAGCGCTATTTCTCGACTGGATGATTGGTCGTTTCTTGAGCATCCTGACGGTACCGGGCTCGACGATCTTTATTATGGGGATAAGCGTGCAACATACGCGGCATTCGAGGATGTACTGAAAGGTGTCGCCAAGGCCCGTGCCCTCATTGTGGCTGGCTACGATGAATGCCGTCCCCGTCGTGATCTCCTGATAGTGCTTGAGACTGTGGAGCGTGATGCGCAAGCTCGGTCTGGCAGGCAGGTCGCTAAGGCATGATGTTTGAGCCAGCCTATAGCCTTGTGGCTTGGGCTGGCGTCTTCTCAGATTGTTTTTGGAGAGTCTAATGACAATGCCCCATGAACGTACTCGTAGCTTGGTACAGACCGGGGAATTTCTGCAGGAGCTTGCGAAGAATGCAGAACTTCCCGAATTGATGCGGCGCCAGGCCAAAGCATTGCTGCGACATTACCCTTCGGCTCAAGACATCGGGCTAAAGATTGAGGTTGAACCGCCCCGGGTTTCGCGGAGGCTGTTTGGTTTAAGTCAAGCCGCCACCTTGGAAGCCTGACTGGCTAGTTGCCGATAGTAGTTTGCCTCAGCCTCTGCCGGCGGTATATATCCGATGGGTTCGAGCAGTCGCTGGT
>NZ_JBSXON010000043.1:0-91917 GCF_056859475.1 Halopseudomonas sp. L-58 | reverse complement strand
TTCCTAAGAAACACCTTCGACAGCCTGCAATGTGAATCCAAACTCTGCTGCACGTCGATGCAGCCCTTTCACCACGCGCTCCCGATATTTTTGTTCATAGTGATCAGCGCCAGGATCCTTGTAGTCCATGCCGAAGCGCATGGCATTATAAAACAGAATGGCGATCTTTCTGGCCGTGGCAGTCACCGCCTTGGCCTTGCCTATTCGCGCTGACAAGCGCCGGTAGAAAGCGCCCAAAGCTGTGTTGGTTCTGCCGACTGTCACTGCTGCTAACCGTAAATGCGCTGTTACTCGGTTTTTGGTCTTGCGTGTATGCGCTGAAAGCACTTTCCCGCCGCTAATTCGACAGCCAGGCGCCAGGGTTAGCCAAGAAGTGAAGTGATGCGCTGTTGGCCAACGGCTCAGGTCAGTGCCGCACTCCGCCACCAAGCGCAGCGCCAAATAGGGTCCAACACCGTGAATCTGCGTCAGGTCCACACCGACTAACTGATAGAGCATAGTTCGGACATCAAAGTTGAGCGCGTTCGGCTGCCGGGTGCGATGGCGGGGCTTAGGCAGTGGCTCACGAGGAGGAACATTTTGCTGAGACAGTCGCAGTAGGCTATGAGCAATTTGCTGATCGCAGAGCTCAAGCTGAGCTTGATAGGCATCGTACATGGCTAACGCCTGGGTCAGAGCAAAGACATGTTCTGGCTGATAGTTGCCAACCAACGCGCTTTGAATAGTATCAATGCTCGACTTGCAGCGAGTATCACGCATGGCAGCCAATGCTGTTTCGCTCCGCTCACCAGCAACAATAGCCCGGATTATCCTCATCCCAGTGACCCCGGTAATATCTGCTACTACATGGTGAAGCTGGATGTTCATGTGAGTAAGCGCTTTCTGCATGTGCTGGATATGCGCGGCAGCGTAATCCAAATGCCTTTCCCTCAAGCGCAGGTAGCTCCGTAAAGCAGAGATTTCACGGTCGGGATGAAAACTTGCGCGGAGCAAACCGCAGGCATGCAGGCGCTGAATCCATTGCGCGTCATTGACGTCAGTCTTGCGACCAGGAACAGCCCGAGCATCGCGGGCATTAGCCAGCACGACGTGCAAACCATGGCTTTCCAGAATCTCGTAGACGGGAATCCAATACACCCCCGTCGACTCCATGGCCACGGTGGTAATCCCGACATCGGTCAACCATGTCGCCATGCATTCCAAGTCGGCTGTAAATGCGCTGAATGTTCGCACGGACTGCTCTGCAAGGTCGGCTGGAACAGCTACGACATGAAAGCGAGATCCGATATCTATGCCCGCTGCACGGTCATTGATGACCGGTAAACCGTTACGTACTGAGTTGAGCGTCTTCATGAGAATCCTCCAGCAAAGAAGTACTGGACGGGGACTCGGATCAGATCACATTCCTAAACGGGGTCGCCAAAAGGCGCCACCAATAACGGGTCCGCAGCTTCCCCTGGATCATGTTTTTTGACGGGGACCAAGCCTCCAAAAAGCTAACGATCACTGTCCAGCAGAAGAAGTCTAGCTGGGACTCAGCGGAGCGGAAGTGTTTCTAATCTAGTGGGCCGCGGAGCGCCGGGGAGGCTGTTTTTTAGAATGGCGTTAAGCAAGGTACTTTTTCCAGCACCCAGGAAGCCGGACAGGACAGTGACAGGTAGGTTTTCAGGCATGACGTTAATCTCGGATTTTAACACTGGTTATAACATAACATTTATTTCAAAAAAGTCACGCACCAGTCAGCCTGGGCATCAAGGCGTTGAATACGTCGGCATGTAACATCGCGGTCTTGCTTGATTGTCTGGCAGGTTAGGAGGTATTCAAACTGCATGCCCTACCCCATATAAGGACGAACAATGTACTGCCTGGACGATATCCGCTTCGAACAACAACAGATCAGCGGACTGAGCACCCGCATAGCTCGGGTGGGAACCGGCCCAGTTGCACTGTTTATTCACGGCTGGCCTGAGTGCTGGTACTCCTGGCGACAGCAGATGGTAGCGCTGGCCAATGCGGGCTACACCGCGGTCGCCCCTGACATGCCCGGCTTCGGCGAAACCGAGGCGCTAGCGCAAATTGATGATTACAACGTCACCCGCATTGCCGGCTTTATGCAAGCACTGGTCGCGCACTACAGCCCGGACGCGCCGGTATTGTTGATCGGCCACGACTGGGGTGCGATCAACAGCTGGCAGTTTGTGCAGTTGCACCCCGAATGCGTTGCGCGGCTGATCATTATGAGCGTACCACTGCGCCCGGTTGCTGACGTCCCGCCAATCGAGTTTTTGCGCGGCTATTTCAAAGATCAGTTCTTCTATCAGATCTACTTTCAGGACCCGGGTGTTGCCGAAGCCGAGTTTGACGCTGACCCGGAAGGCATTTTGCGCGCACTCTACTGCTCACCGGAGACCCCGCGCCACCCTCCTCTGCTGGGCAAGTCGCTTTCCGAAGGCGGTGGCTGGATTGGCCGCCTGGGTGTACCGAAGGAGCAACCTGCCTGGCTCACCGACGAGATGCTCGCTTACTGTCTGAATGCCTATCGGCATAGTGGGTTTGCCGGCGGTATCAACTACTACCGCAATCTGGATGAGAACTGGCGCCGCTTGCTGCCATTGCGTGAGAGCAAGATAACCTGCCCGGTGCTATTTATTGCCGGAGAGGCCGACAGCGTTATTCAGGGCGCCGATGAGCCCGCGTTGCGTGCGATGATGGGAAAACGTATACCCAGCCTGCAGATTGAGTTGCTGCCGAAGATTGGCCACTGGCTTCAGAATGAGGCGCCCGAGGCTGTGAATGAGGCGATGCTGCGCTTTCTCCAGCAGCCTTAAGGCGGGGAAATGCGCCTGAGCATTAAGCTCAGGCGCATTCAATCAAAGACCGGCAAACAGCGTTGGCGATGGCATGACCCGAAAGTCGATCGACATCATCAGACTCAGCGCGGTGATGGCGATGATCGAGAAGCCGAACAGCTTGCGTGCCCACAACCGATCATCCACCTCTTCGCGGTAACCGGACAGCGCAATCACCAGCCACCAGATGCTGACCAGCAGCGCGATGACTAGATAACCGTAGCCGGCAAACCCGGACAGCGTCAGCATCAGTGCTGCCGCCGCAAAGGCGAGGATGTACCAGACGATGTGCTGTTTGGTGACCCGAATACCCTCTTTGACCGGCAGTACCGGGATGCCGGCTGCGCTGTAGTCATCAAAGCGGAAGATCGCAATCGCGTACGAGTGCGGCATCTGCCACAGACAGAAGATCAGCAGCAACAGCGCGGCGCCGGTATCGAACTGACCAGTCACGGCGCAGTAGCCCACCACCGGCGGCATGGCGCCTGACAGGCTGCCGACCAGCGTGCCGTATACCGAACGACGCTTCATCCAGAGGCTGTACACGCCCACATAGATAAAGAAGCCGAAGGCCGCCAGCGCCGTGGCCACCGGTGTGGTGTACCACCACAGCAGACCGAAACCGGCCAGGCCCAGCACCACACCGTGCGCCAGCGCCGCCGGCAGCGAGATCTGACCGGTGACCAGCACCCTGCCCCGCGTGCGCTGCATATGCCGATCAATGTCGCGGTCGATGCAGTTGTTCATCACACAGCCGCTGGCAACCACCAGCGACAGCCCGATCACGGTAGCCAGCAGCAGACCGAGATCGATCTGCCCCTGGGCGGCGAGGAAGTACCCCCCCGCCACCGCAATCAGGTTGCCAAAGATTATGCCCGGCTTGGTGACCAGCAGGTAGCGTTTGAGTTTCACTGGAACATCCAGGGCATCATCAGCATGTCGGCGTTGACCATGATCCAGATGGCCAGACCTACCAGCATGACGATGATCAGCACGGTGAACAGGAAGGCCACCAGATTCCAGCGGCCCTCGGACGAGGTGTTCATGTGCAGGAAGCACACCAGATGCACCACGACCTGAATCACACCCATGGTCAGCATGCTGATCAGGTTGACGCTCTGGCTGAACTGCCCACTCATCACCATCGCGAACGGGATGGCAGTGAGGATCACCGACAGGATGAAACCGATAGCGTAAGAGCCGTAGCTGCCGTGGCCGGCACCGGCGTCGGAATGCGCATGACTCATCAGATAGTCCCCATCAGATAGACAATGGTGAACACGCAGATCCAGACGATGTCCAGGAAGTGCCAGAACAGGCTCAGGCACATCAGGCGTGTGTTGTTACGGTCGGTCAGACCGCGCCGGCTGACCTGCAGCATCATGACGATCATCCACACCAGACCGGCGGTCACGTGCAGACCGTGCATGCCGACCAGGGTGAAGAAGGACGACAGGAACGCGCTTTTGTCCGGGCCAAAGCCTTCGGCAATCAGGTGGTGGAATTCGTTGAGTTCCATCCCGATAAACCCCGCGCCCAGCACAAAGGTCGCCGCCAGCCACGCCAGCGTCTGGCCCTTGAAGCCGCGGTGCGCTGCGATCATGGCAAAGCCGTAGGTGCAGCTACTGACCAGCAGCAGCGCGGTTTCACCCAGCACATAGGGCAGCTCGAAGATGTCCTTGCCGCTGGGGCCACCGGCCGTGTGGTTGACCAGCACGGCGTAGGTGGCGAACACACAAGCGAACAGAATGCAGTCGGTCATCAGGTACAGCCAGAAGCCGAATACGGTGTTGCCGCCAGTGTCGTGGTGCGCGTGGTCGTCATGCGCCACGGCGTGGTTGGAGTGCATTACAGTGCTCGACATGTCAGATCTGCTCCGCAACGGGTTGAGTGTTCAGCGCCTGACGCGGCGCTTCAAAGTTGGCGTGATGCAGGTTCTCGATGCGCTCTACTTCGTCAGGCTGCACGTAGTAGTCGACGTCTTCGTTGTAGCTGCGCGCGATGAAGGTAGCGATCATGCCGATGAAGCTGACCGCGCCCAGCCACCAGATGTGCCAGACCAGCGCAAAACCGAATACCGCACCCAGCAGACCGATGATCAGGCCGGCCGAGGTGTTCTTCGGCATGTGGATCGGCGCGTAATGATCAGGGCGCAGATAGGCTTCGCCACGCTCTTTCATGTCCTGGAAGGCATCCAGTGCACGCACGGTCGGCGTAACCGCGAAGTTGTAGAACGGCGGCGGCGAACTGGTTGACCATTCCAGGGTACGACCGCCCCACGGGTCACCGGTCACGTCACGCAGCGATTCACGGTTGCGCAGACTGACCACCAGCTGTGCCAGCTGGAACAGAATGCCGCACAGAATCAGGCCGGCACCGAAGAAGGCAACGATCAGGTACGGCTGCCACATCGGGTTGTCGTAGTGGTTCAGGCGGCGCGTCATGCCCATGAAGCCCAACACATAGAGCGGCATAAAGGCGACGAAGAAGCCGGTGATCCAGCACCAGAAGGCCCCCTTGCCCAGACGCTCATCCAGTTTGAAACCGAAAGCCTTCGGGAACCAGAAGGTAAAGCCGGCCAGATAGCCGAACACCGCACCACCGATGATGGTGTTGTGGAAGTGGGCAATCAGGAACAGGCTGTTGTGCAGTACGTAGTCAGCACCCGGTACGGCCAGCAGAACGCCGGTCATGCCGCCCACGGTGAAGGTCACCATAAAGCCCAGGGTCCACAGCACCGGCGTGGTGAACTGCACGCGGCCGCGAAACATGGTGAACAGCCAGTTGAACAGCTTCACCCCGGTCGGCACCGAAATGATCATGGTGGCCACGCCGAAGAACGCGTTGACGTTGGCACCCGAGCCCATGGTGAAGAAGTGATGCAGCCAGACCACGAAGCCCAGTACGGTGATCGCTCCGCTGGCCCAGATCATCGAGGTGTAGCCGAACAGTTTCTTGCCGGAGAAGGTCGAAATCACCTCAGAGAAGATACCGAACGCCGGCAGGATGAGGATGTACACCTCGGGGTGACCCCAGGCCCAGAACAGGTTGATGTACATCATGGCGTTGCCGCCAAGCTCGTTGGTGAAAAAGTGCATGTCCAGATAACGGTCCAGACTCAGCAGCGCCAGGGTGGCGGTCAAAATCGGGAAGGACGCAATGATCAGGATGTTGGTGAAGGTGCAGGTCCAGGTGAATACCGGCATCTTCATCAGCGTCATGCCGGGTGCGCGCATCTTGAACACGGTCACCAGGAAGTTGACGCCGGTAAGCAGCGTCCCTAACCCCGATAACTGCAGCGCCCAGATGTAATAGTCGACCCCCACGCCCGGGCTGTAGCCCAGCTCGGCCAGCGGCGGGTAGGCCACCCAACCGGTGCGGGCGAACTCCCCTACCCCCAGCGACACGTTGACCAGAATGGCACCGGCCACGAACAGCCAGAAGCTCAACGAGTTGAGGAACGGGAAGGCAACGTCACGGGCGCCAATCTGCAGCGGCACCGCAATGTTCATCAGACCAACCATGAACGGCATGGCCATGAAGATGATCATGATTACGCCGTGCGCGGTGAAGATCTGGTCGTAGTGCTCGGGCGGCAGGTAGCCCTGCGAAGCGCCTTCGGCAATCGCCAGCTGGCCGCGCATCATGATGGCGTCGGCAAAACCGCGCAGCAGCATGATCAGGGCAACCAGGATGTACATCACACCGATTTTCTTGTGGTCAACCGAAGTCAGCCACTCGGTCCACAGGTAGCCCCACTTGCGGTAGTAGGTGATGGCGCCAAAGATCCCCAGACCGGCAATCGCAACGACCGCCAGGGTGATCATGATAATGGGCTCGTGAAACGGCACGGCCTCGAGTGTCAGCTTGCCAAACATCAGTGGGTCTCCTCGGCAGCATTCATGGGCATGCCAGCCATTTCGGCGCCTGCATGGGCCTCATGGCCTGCGTGACCGGTGTGGTCTCCGTGGCCGGCCGCGTGCTTACCGCCGTTGTGGTATTGCATGAGGATGGTGTCGTACAGGATCGGGCTGACGCTGCCGTAGTAGCGGACCGGATCGGCCTTGCTCGGCGCTGCCAGCGCCGGATAGCTGTCCAGATCCAGCGTCTCGCTGTTGGCCTTGACCTGACTGACCCAGTCGTTAAAGCCCTGCTCATCGGTAGCGATGGCCTGGAACTTCATGTCGGAGAAGCCTTCGCCACTGAGGTTGGCGGAGAACCCGTCGTAACTGCCTTCATGGTTGGCGATCAGGTGCAGCTTGGTCTGCATGCCGGCCATGGAGTAGATCTGGCTACCCAGCGCCGGAATGAAGAACGAGTTCATCGCCGACTGGGAGGTGATCTTGAAGTTGACGGGGGTGTCGACCGGGAAGGCCAGTTCGTTGACGGTGGCGATGCCCTGTTCCGGATAGATGAACAGCCATTTCCAGTCCAGCGACACCACCTGCACTTCGATCGGCTTTACGTCCGAGTCCAGCGGGCGGTAGGGGTCCAACTCATGGGTGGTCTTCCAGGTGATGGTGCCGAGGATGGCGACAATTACGCAGGGGATGATCCAGACCACCAGTTCAATCGCGGTGGAGTGGGACCAGTTGGGTCGATAGGTCGCCTTGGTGTTGCTTGCACGGTACTTCCAGGCAAACACAAGGGTCATCACGATGACCGGAATGACCACGATCAGCATCAGCAGCGTGGCGGTGATGATCAGCGACTTTTCGTCGACGCCGACCTGCCCTTTCGGGTCCAGCAACACCATTTTGCAGCCGCCGAGCATCAGCAGCGGCAACCAGGCGAGCCGTTTCAGGAGTGAAGTTATCTGCTTCGGGTTCATGTTGCAGCCTTAGTCGTTGAACAGGCCCTCGCGCCCGACAGGGAACGAGGTGCAACAGGCCCCAGTGATGTGCACCCACCAGCCGACCAATAGCCCACACACCAGCACCCCGTGACGCTCCCGCATGAGCGTGTCAGGTGCTGCCGTGTGGTTTTTATGGGTCAGCGTAATGTCTTTGTGCAGACTGAGACGGCGTACAGCATCAATCGCCAAACTGGCCGCGGGAGCGGCGCCTTCCGTGGGGAACCAGAGCGACGCCTGGAACCTGTTGCGGAAAGTATTACAAAGTATTTCCGGAAGCCGCGCAATTGTAACAAGTAGTGACGCAGGTCAATGCAGTACTTCATATTTGCGACTAAAGCATTCGCTGAAGACAAATGAGAAATGCTCGCAAGTCACGCATGGCGCGGGGTTCAAGCCTCAAGCGAGGTCCCCGCAACAGCTGTTGCAGGGGTGCGGCAATGTGCCGCGCTGGAAGACAGGTAAGCGCAGTGAGTGGCGTGCGGCGACAGGCCGCAGCACGGTTGCTGGAGAAAATGTGTCGAAGGCGTACCATCACGGCATTAACGCGAGGTGCTCAACATGACTCAATCCACGCCAGCTTATGGCACAGCAGATGCTTCCTATCAGGCCGCAGGCGAAATCGACGGCATACGTCGGCTGGTCGATGATTTCTACCAGGAGATGGACAGCTGGGAGGGGGCACAGGAACTGCGCGCTCTGCACGCGCCTGACCTGGCATCGGCTCGGGCCAAGTTGAGCGCATTTCTGTCAGGCTGGCTGGGCGGCCCGCGACTGTTTCAGCAGCAGTATGGCGGCATCAGCATTCCCGCCTTTCACGCCAAATGGGATGTAGGCCCGGAGCTCCGTGACCAGTGGCTGGAGTGCATGGCGCGGGCGATAGCAAAGCAGCCCTACTCTCCCGCATTTGCCAGCTATCTGCTGGAGCAACTGCGCGTGCCGGCCAACCGGGTGGTGCAGGCCAGTCAGGCGATGCGTCAGGCGCAGCAATAGCCGCTAGAGGGGCTTTTCCCAGAACAGTGCCCGGCCCATTTCCGGCACCAACTGGTAACCCTCAAAGCCAAAACCCCGGTAGGAACGCTGTGCCGCCTTGTTGCCCTCCAGCACTTCAAGGGTGAGCTTGCAGCAACCTCGCTGGCGGGCAATGTCCTCGACCTGAGTCAGCATCTGCCGAGCAATGCCCTGCCCTCGCCAACGGCGTGACACAATCACGTCGTGGATATTGATGAGCGGCTTGCCCTTGAACGTGGAGAACCCCTCGAAGCAGTTGACCAGGCCAACATACTGGCCGTCGGCAACCGCGAGCACAAACAGGTAGTCCGTCCGTGAGGACAGCTTGCCCGGTAGTGATTCGAGCAACTCAGGGGCAAGCGCCGCAGCGCCACCCATAGGGTCAAGCGCATATTCAGCGAGCAACGACTTCAACGCCGTAGCATGTACTTCGTCGCCAAGATCGCCGACGATCACCTCCAAAGTCATTGCGTTGCATCCTTGTTCTGAAGCTGTTGCTGCAGTGTCAACAGGGTTTGGTTGGCAGGGGTCAAATCAAGCCCTTCGGCAATTAGCACCAGGGCAGCGTCGCGCTGATCGGCACTGTCGAGCGCGACGGCCAGCACGTATCGATAGTGGGCATTCTGCGGGTCGAACACAACTGCGCGGCGCAACTCGATCAGGGCGTCGGCCATATCCTTGCTGCGCACCTTGAGCAGTCCCAGGCTGAAATGCAACGGGGCAGCCTCCGGCAACGCCTCCAACCCTTTGTTAAGCAGTGTTTCGGCCATAGGGTCGCGCATCGACGCGCGATACAGATCGGCCAGATTGATGTAGGCACCGATGAAATAGGGATCAAGCTCTAAGGCCCGCGCGTAGGCATCTTCCGCCAGCGCAAGCTGGTTACGCGCCTGATGGTACAGGCCGATGTTCAACTGTGCCGAAGAGTCATCGGCGTTGGCTTGTTGTGCTTGCAGATATTCCTGCTGAGCCCGGCGCAGCTTCTCAACGTCGTCACCGCGCATCTGCTCCGGCGGAATGTCCAGCAGCTGGGCGGTTGCCTGCAGTCTGACCACCCGCTCGGGCGCATCCAGCAGCGGGCTGGCAAGCTGCCAGCGGGTTACCGGCGGGTAGCTGCCAATTGCCTCCAGCGCGCCCAGACGAATGATCGGGTCCTTCGCGCGCAGGGCAACGAACAACGACTGTGCCACCTCCGGCCCCGGCCAGGCCTGCAGCAAGCTGGCGGCCGTCGCGCGGGCGATCGCTGGCTGGCCTTCGTCGGCCAACAGCGTCAGCAGATCCTGCTGGGCGCCAACAGAGCCTGCTCGGCCCGCTGCCAGAGTGTGCGCATACTGCTGCAGCCCCTGCGGCACATGGCCATACCAGTGTTCGACGTGCTCTGCTGCCCACTCGGGGGTTTCGTCGCTGTGACACTGATTACAGGCGTTGGGCACGCCGAGGCTGACGCTCAGATCGGGGCGCGGGATACGCAGGCTGTGATCGCGCCGAGGATCCACTTCCATGTAGGTGGTGGTCGGCATATGGCAGTCCACGCAGGCGCTGCCCTGCAAGCTGCTGTGAAAGTGGTGCTTCGGCGTCTGGTACTGGTCGGCCTGGTGACACTGCAGGCAGACACCATCGCCAGGGACCCTGAGCTCCAGCGAGTGCGGGTTGTGGCAGTCACTGCAGGTCACGCCGGCCTGATACATTTTGCTCTGCAGGAACGAGCCATGCACAAACACCTCGTCCTGAATCTGACCGTCCGGGTGATACAGACCCTGATCAAGGGTTGCGAGCAGATAATTTTCCACCAGCAAACCGGCATCCTGCGGGTCATCAAACAGTTGCGCACGGCGGGAGTGGCAGGCAGCGCAGGCTTGAATTTCCTTCTCGCTGTCGCGCGGCTTGCTGCGGCCGGGCGTGCCGTTGTCGTCGTGCTGCCAAGTGACACCTTCACGCTCATCAAAGCGCACCGCAAGCCCAAGGGTCTTGGCCATATCTGGATTAGCGTCAGGAGCAGCGGCCCACTTCAGGTGGTCTGAAGCCGGTCCGTGGCACGCCTCGCAGGACACGTCGATCTCGGCCCAGCGAGTGTCATAACGGTTGGTTGCGGCATTGAAGTTGCGTTCCAGATTGGTCGAGTGGCATTCGGCGCACATCAGGTTCCAGTTGAACTGACGCCCACTCCAGTGCAGCGCCTTGACCGGGTCGTCGCCATTGACATCAGGGTTGAGCTGGAACCAGCGCTGGCCGCCCTCCCCAGCCGGCCGTGCATCCCAGGCAACACTGAACGCCTGATAACGGCCGCCCGGCATCGCCAGCAGATACTGCTGCAGCGGATAGACCCCAAAGGTGTACTCGGCAACATAGACCTGCTGGCGGCCATCCGGACCGAGTGTATTGACCAGAAACTGGCCGTCACGCTGGAAGAAGGTACTGGTTACGCCGCCGTAGCTGAAGCTGGCGTTATTGAAATCGCCAAGCACGGTATCGGCATTTGCTTCCTGCATGGCCTGATCGTGGTGCGACCCGACAAAGTCGGCGCTCTGCTCGACATGACAGGCGATACAGCTCTGACGGCCAACATAGTGCCGACTGCCGGCTGTGGTAACGTCAACGAAGGGCACATTTTGCTGCTCGGCGGTCAGAGCAGGCGCCTGCAAAGGGGGCTCGGCTTCCCCGGCAGTAAACCACCAGACAGCGACGGCCGAGAGAACAAGAACCAGCGGAAGCAGCAGGCGCCACAGCGGCGGTTCAGGGGCAAGGTGTCGGGCAGAGTGAGTCTTGTTACTGTCCATCGTCTGGCAACATCCCTATCGCAACAATGCGTCTTGCGGGCAACTCCGGTCGATGCAACGGTCTGACCCCGACAGCCTCAAGAGCCAATCTGTACCCAACCCTGATCCTCAATCCGGTTGCGACCCGTGCTTTTGGCTCGATAGGTTGCGATATCAGCGGTATTGAGCAGCAAATCCAGGCTGGCTTCACCGTTTTGCGACGCTGTAACCCCAAAACTGCAAGTAACCTGAATGGTCTCCTTACCGTGGCTCAACCTCAGCGCTTCGATCTTCGCTCTCAAGCGCTCCGCAAGCTCCCTCGCCTCATCCAGCCCCGTCGCCGGCAGAAGAATCGCAAACTCCTCTCCTCCGAGCCGAGCCGCAACGTCAGCGGCCCGTGTATGCTGCTTCAGCACGCCGGCAAGCGCACGCAGAACAGCGTCACCGCCAGCATGGCCAAAACGATCATTGATTTGCTTGAAGTGATCGGCATCCAGCGAAATAAGCGCCACCGGGTGCCGTTGCCTGCGCGCCTGCTCAAGCGCTGCGTTCCCCAGGGCAAATAGCGCTCGCCTGTTGGCCAACCCGGTCAGCGCGTCTTCATTGGCGAGCTGTTCTGCCTGGCGTTGCGCTTGTGTGAGCTGGTCCTGCAAGTCCTTGATGTCGGAAATGTCGGTTGCGATTTCGATTCTGACAAGACGCCCGTCCGGCCAGCGGGTTGCCTGATCACGGCACTGATACCAGCGGCCCGTGAGGGTATTGCGAAACTCCCAACGATAGACGCCGGTTGGAACTCCCTCTTCATCCAGCAGCAACGGGTTGGTGCAAAATGCGCACGGCCCTGTCTGGCCCTTCTGCAGCACCTGCCAACATTTTCGCGCACCCGGCTCCCCCCATTTCTCACGCCCGTAGGCGTTGAGAAACAGAAGCTCGAGGGTATCCATATCGGCGACATAGACCAGCGCATCAAGACTGTCGAGCACCGTCTCGATGGCAAGCCTGTCCACATTCTGGTTGTCTGGCATTTTTTTGTCTGCGGAGCTCCGGCCGGCAACGTCACCTGCACACTGTTGGCGGTGTTGCACTGATTACGCGAATCGCGTTTGCTGGTCAGACTGTGTGCAATCCGATTATGCGGCAGCTTACGTGGTCTGGCCAATCTGTGACATCATCTTGCTGTTAAACATCTATCCCACTTTATTTGTCGCCAGGGGTGTCCGGTGCCATGCATCGGGCTGAGAACACGCCATGCCCAGGCTGGCCAAACCCTGGAACCTGATCCGGATCATACCGGCGGAGGAAGCGCGACATGTTGTATCTGACGATTGCAGCCCTGGCTGCGGTTCTGCTTTTGTTTGTCTGGGTTGGTCTGCGAACCCGCCGAAACGAGGCTCTCGACGACTTTATTACGGCGCGCAATAGCCAGAACCGCTGGGCCATTGGCCTATCGTTTCTGGCCTCAGGCATGGGTGGCTGGATCCTCTTTGCTCCACCGGAAGTCGGCGTACTGGTCGGTCCCCTTGGTCTGGCCGGGTATGCGCTGGGCGCCGCCCTGCCCTTTATCGTGTTTGCCCTGTGTGGGCCCGCTATTCGTCGAAGACTGCCGGCAGGGCGAAGTATTGGCGAGTTCGCAGAGCACTGCTATGGCGGCGGCGTACGCCGCTGGGTCGGATTGATATCACTGTTGTACATGGCCTGTTTTCTGGTCGCGGAATTGACCGCCATCGGCGCCATTACCGCGATGCTGTCCGACATCAATGGCAGCCTGATTGTCATCGGCGTTGCCGTAACCACGCTGATCTATACGGCCTGGGGCGGTCTGCGGGCCAGCATGACAACCGACCGCTGGCAGGGATGGCTGCTGATTGCGCTGATGCTGCTGGTCGGCGGCGTTGCTACGACGCGGCTGCCCGCCTTCAGCCCGGATACGGCGCTTCCCGGCATACCCGCGTCGGCCGCGCTCGGCGTTGCGCTAACCCTTGTCATTGCCGTCACTGCAGCCAACCTGTTCCATCAAGGCTACTGGCAGCGGCTCTGGGCCGCGCAGGACGAAAAGGCACTGGGCCAGGGCGCGCTGATTGGCGGTGTGGCGACCATTCTGGTTGTCGCGCTGGTTGGCGGCCTCGGTATCATGACGGTCATGAGCGGTGCAGATGTTGGCTCCCCACCCATTCCGTTCTTCGCGATGCTGCGTGATGCCCCCGGCTGGCTGGCGCTGCCGGCGCTGGTGCTGGCAATCACCCTGGTTGCCTCCTCGGTCGATACCTTGCAGAACGCTATCGTGTCGCTGGCAGTCACAGAGCGAAAAGGACTGAGTCTTGCCGCTGCTCGCTGGTTTACCTTTGTTCTGATGATTCCGGTGGTGATTATCGCCCTGCAGGGCATCTCGGTTCTGCGGCTGTTTCTGATTGCCGATCTGCTTTGCGCCACTGCGGTTGTGCCGGTCCTGCTAGGCCTGTGGCAACGGATGTCACCGGCAGCTGCGATAGCGGGCGCACTGGCAGGGCTGGTCGGCGCAGTGCTGCCCGGCTGGATTGCAACTGGCAGCGCGCTTCAGGGGCTGCTGCTTGCCAGCTTCCCGGACACCGTTCCGACCCTGCCGCCGTTTCTCGGTGCCCTGGCTGCATCGGCACTGGTCAGTGTACTTTTCGCCCTCTTGCTGCCTGTCAGAAAGCCCGAACTCGCCGGCTAATCAACCGCGCAGCCGTGCCGCACGGCTGCGCACCTGCCTCCCTCTTTGGCACTAAATGCCGATTAATTTGCCGTTTTGAACCAGCCAGCCATGGGGCCTGGCTGGCAGTCTATAGTCGTCCGTACGCACCAAAAATAAAAAGAGAACAAGACGATGACCAATGAGCACTTCGATGTGCTGATTATCGGTGCCGGCCTCTCCGGTATCGGTACGGCTGTGCACATATCACAGGAATGCCCCGGCAAACGATTGGCAATCCTCGAACGCCGCCAGCGCGTTGGCGGTACATGGGACCTGTTCAGCTATCCCGGAATACGCTCCGATTCTGACATGTTCAGCTTCGGTTACGATTTCAGGCCGTGGAATGACCTGAATACACTCGCCGACGGCCAATCCATTCGTAGCTATATCAGTGAAACCGCCAGCGAGTATGGCATCGACAAACTGATCCGCTTCGGGATCGAAACCGAGCAGGCTCAGTGGTGCAGCGAGCAGCAGCAATGGATCATCAGCGCCCGGGATCTGGATACCGGTCTGGCCCGCCACTTCAGTTGCGACTTCCTTATCAGTTGCACCGGTTACTACGATCACAAAACCGGCTATCTGCCCGACTTTCCGGGCGTGGAGCAATTCCAGGGGCAATGCATTCACCCCCAGCACTGGCCGGCCGATCTCGACTATCGGAACAAGAGGGTCGTTGTCATCGGCAGCGGCGCCACTGCTGTCACAGTCGTGCCCGCCATGGCCGATCAGGCAGCCCACGTCACGATGCTGCAGCGCTCTCCATCCTACGTGATGACCGTACCGGCACGTGACAAGTTGACCGAAGTTCTGCGCAAGATCATGCCCGAGCGGTGGGCCAATGATCTGGCACGCAAGCGCAACATCCTGATCCAGCGCTGGCTGTTCAAGGCCGCCAAACGGTGGCCGGAGCGTATGCGCAGCTATCTGCTCAGACAGGTCGCCAAACAGTTGGATGATCAGGCCAACATGAAACACTTCACTCCCAGCTATATGCCCTGGGACCAGCGCCTGTGTGCGGTGCCGGACGGTGATCTGTTCAAAGCCATCAACAGCGGCAAGGCATCGGTGGTGACAGACCGCATTGACCGCTTTACCGAGCACGGCATCAGACTCGCCTCCGGCAAGGAGCTGGAAGCCGACATTGTCATCACCGCCACCGGATTGAAGCTGCAACTGCTGGGGGGCACGCAGCTTCTGATCGACGGCAAGCCGTTCGATCTGCAGCAGCAGATGACCTACAAGGGCGTGTTGCTGCAGAACGTACCGAATATGGCATGGATTTTCGGTTATACCAACGCGCCCTGGACGCTGAAAGCCGATATTGCCGCGCGCTACGTCTGCCGATTGATCAACCACCTGCAGGCAACAGGAATGCAAGTGGTTACACCTCGGGACCATCAGGGCTGCGCAATTGCGGACATGTCGGTCATGGGCGCACTGGAGTCGGGCTACGTGCAGCGGGCGAATGCGATTCTGCCCCGCCAGGGTCGGAGCCTGCCATGGCGTCTGCTCAATGCCTATGAACAAGATCGTGTGATGTTGCTCGACGAGGTGCTTGAGGACGACAACCTCGAATTCCTGCCGCGCAACTCAGAATCCGGTAACAAGACAGCAGGCAGCAACAGCCGGGCAGCATAACAATGGGGATAATGCTTTGAACAACTCAATACAAAACCTGACAGTACTGGGCGCCGGCGTACTGGGCGGCCAGATCGCCTGGCACAGCGCATACAAGGGCAAACAGGTTGTGGTCTATGACCTGTTCGATGAAGGGCTGGAGCGCTGCAAGATCGCACATCAGCAGTATGCAGCCATTTACCAGAAAGACCTTGGCGCTACTGACGAGCAAATTGAACAGACTCGCGCCCGCTTGCGTTACAGCACTGATCTGGCAGATGCGGTCGGGGCTGCCGATCTGGTGATTGAAGCCGTGCCCGAGATTCCCGAGGTCAAGTCACAGGTCTATCGTGACATGGCTCCCCTGCTGCCCGCCGAGTGCCTCATTGCCACCAACTCATCGACGCTGCTGCCGAGCCAGTTTGCCGAGGATACCGGGCGGCCTGCCAACTACTGCGCGCTGCACTTCGCCAACCTGATCTGGTCGATCAACCTTGCCGAGATCATGGCTCACGCAGGGACAGGCGAGCATACCCTGCGCAGCATCACGCGCTTTGCCATTGAAATAGGGATGATTCCGGTGCCGGTACGCAAACCGCAGAACGGCTATGTCATCAACTCGCTGCTGGTGCCGCTGCTCTCGGCCGCACAAACCCTGGTAACCAACGGCGTTGCCACACCGGAAACCGTCGACCGAACCTACATGGTGATGAACCGCGGAGCGAGCATGGGCCCGTTTGGCGTGATCGACGTCGTCGGCATGAAGACCGTCTACGACATCACCCAGTATTGGGGAAGCCTTAATCAAGACGAGCAGGCGCTCAAGAACGCGGATTACATCAAGCGCCACTTTCTCGATCAGGGCAAGCTCGGACTACAGACCGGCAGTGGCTACTATCAGTATCCAAACCCGGCCTACGCTGATCCGGACTTCCTCGTCGAGCCGGGGCTGGAGGTCATCGATGAGATCGTCAGGCTGACGCTTCCCTCATAAGCATTTCGGTGGCGAGGTCGTCTGGCCAAGCCACCAGGCCGTTATTGAGTTTGAACCTCGGTTTGGCAGGGTTTATCCGGATCAAAGACCAGCAACACGATCAGGGCCAACAGCGGCATTGCGCCGCCCAGCAGGGAGGCCACGAGCCAACCGCCGCTGACATAGGCCCACGCCCCCGCGGCGGAACCCACCGCTCCGCCAACAAAGAATGTCGCCATATAAATGGCATTCAATCGGCTGCGCTCGGCTTCACCCAGTGCGTAAATCGCACGCTGGCCAAGCACGACGTTACCGGATACTCCGAGATCAAGCAGCACCGCAGCGGCAACGAGTAACAGCAGTGACAGCGCTGAGCCGGGCGCGACGATATGCGTCATGGCAAAGGCAACCATCACGCAAAGCATCGCGCTGATCGTAGCCACACGGGTCAGCCCACGATCTGCCAGCCTGCCGGCAACAGGCGCAGATACCACGCCAGCGACGCCTGCCAGCGCGAACAGTGCTATACCTGACTGCGACATATCAAAGTCAGGCCCGGCCAGCAGCAGCGGAGTGGTTGTCCAGAACAGGCTGAAGGCGCCAAACATCATCGCCTGATAAAGCGCCCGACGCTGCAGTATCGGAGTATGTGCCGCCAGCGTTGCCATCGAGCGCAGCAGCGCCAGATACCCCATGCTGGCGGTCGGAATACGGCGCGGAATGAGGCGATGCATCACCAGTACCAGCAACACCATCAGAGCGGCCGAGATGAAGAACATCCAGCGCCAGGATGACAGATCGGCAACAAAGCTCGATATCGGTCGGGCCAGCATGATGCCGAACATCAGTCCGCCCATTACATTACCGACCACCTGCCCGCGTCGTTCCGGCGAAGCAAGGTGGGCCGCCAGCGGGACAATAATCTGTACCGCAACCGCGCCAATGCCGATTATCAGCGAACACAACAAAAACTCGAGTGCACTCTCGGATAACGCCGTACCAACCAGAGCCAAAGCCAGCAGCAACACCATTGCGCTGATCAGCGCCCGGTTTTCCAGACGATCGGCCAAAGGCACTACCAGCAGCAGGCCGACGACATAACCGATCTGGGTCAGCGTCACTATCAGGCCGCTGGCTTCAGGGCTCATGCCCAGCGACGCGCTGATGGGCCCCACCAAAGGCTGGGAATAATACAGGTTGGCGACGATAAGGCCGCAGCAGGCAGCCAGGAAGAACATCAGTCCACTGGCAATACCGCGGGTGTTGTCGGATAGGTCTGGCATGGCAACTCTCGATACCTGGGTGTGCAGGGGGAGCCATACTACGCCTATTTATTCGTATTTTGTCGAACTAAAGTCACGGACGTCGTGAACAGACTGTTGCAGCAATCAAACAACGCTCATTCATTAAGCAATTTGAGCATGCTGGCGCGCTGCTCATCGCTGAGCGCTTGCTGCTTCATTGCCTTGGCAAGACTGGCATAGGCCGTACTTAATGCAGAGGAAAGGCTGGCGAGCTGGCTGCGCAGCCCATCCATCAGGGTGCTGCGCTCCTCGTCCGGTAGCCCCTGCTGACGCGCCAACTCAGTGATTTGCTGCTGTACCTCGGCAATCTGCTGTTTGAGTTCGCGAATGTGCTTGAGCAGCCGCTTGATGACTTCAGGCAAATCACTGTCGTCGATATCCTGATTGCTGCTGCTTTTCAACGCCTTTTCAGCCCGCTCCGACAGCGCGACCTTGACGCTTTCTGCAATTTCCCGATTGCTTTGCGGCACAGCCTCCGGCGACCGCTCCGTAACGCCGCCCGTCCCGTTACTGCGGGTAGCAGGATCAGTCCAGGTGAGATCGCCGATACGCATGATTGCGCCCCTCGCAGTGATGGATATCCATTCATATCGATCGTTTATCGAAGGACTTTAGCTACCACTGGCTTTGACCGGCGCGACAAGCTTCCCTATATTGTCCGCCGCCGCAGCCACTGCGGCATCGTTCTCGGGGCGGGGTGAAACTCCCCACCGGCGGTAACGGAGCCTGGCTCCGAAGCCCGCGAGCGCTCTGAAATGCAGAGGTCAGCAGATCTGGTGAGATGCCAGAGCCGACGGTTACAGTCCGGACAGGAGAGAACGCGACAGCACCCGCGTCGACGCGAGTTGACGTGGCGCTGCCCGTTCGCCCTGATTCAATCTCACAGGATTTATCCATGAATCAGAGCAAGACGATGACCCAATTCCTACCTTCGCAACAGCGCATTGCCTTCATTCACGCGTCCTGGCACACCGACATCGTACTGCGTTGTCTGGACGGATTCCGCGAGGAAATGGCAACGCGGGGCTACCATCCGGAACAGATTGATGTGATCGCCGTTCCCGGTGCCTACGAAATCCCCCTGCAAGCCAAGCTGCTGGCCAAAACCGGGCGCTACGGCGCGATCGCCTGTTCGGGGCTGGTGGTCGATGGCGGTATCTACCGCCACGACTTTGTCGCCAACGCAGTAATCAGCGGCCTGATGCAGGTTCAACTGGAAACCGAAGTGCCGGTACTGACCGCGGTCCTGACGCCTCACCACTTCCACGAACACGCCGAGCACCAGAGCTACTATCGCACTCATTTTGTTACCAAGGGCAAAGAGCTCGCTGCCGCTGCCGACAGTGCCATGGCGCTGCGCTGGCAGGTACTGAACAGCTGAACACCGGTCACACCGCCGGTGGCGTCAGCTGCCGGCAATCCTGAATCCGACCTGAAGAACCACCTGAAAATGCGCGACCTGATCGTTCGCAATATGGCCGCGGGTTTCCTTCACTTCAAACCACTCCATGTAGCGAATGGTCTTTGCGCACTCTGCAATCGCTACCCGAATGGCATCATCGATACTGTTTGGGGACGAGCCGACAACTTCCACCTTCTTGTAGACATGATGGTTGGACATGATTTACCTCCGCCTTCTTGTCATGGGTGCCCCCCAGTATGGCAAAGGGTTGCCGGTCTCGCCCGCCAAGTCCCGCTGCATTGCAATATGCTGTCATCCGCATATAATCACAAATGCAAATCACTATCATTATTTGATTGATCGCAATCCAAAGGGAGCTTTACATGGCCGTGCGTTTTCCTCTGCAGGCGCTTGCGCTGGCAATTTCGACTACTTTCCTTCTAACCGCATGCAGCGACGACAAGCAAACCAGCGCTCCAGAAGCGAGCGCACCTGAAGCGCCGGTCGCTGAACAATCTCCTGCAAGTGCTACTGAATCTCCAGCCGTTGCCCCTGCCGCCATAGTCAATCATTACGCAGACCTGGCGCTGGCAACCTTCGAGGACGCACTGACAACCGCGAAAGCGCTGGACGCGGCCACCGACGCCCTGATTGCCGAGCCTACCGAAGAGAACCTGGCTGCCGCGCGGGCGGCCTGGTTGCAGTCGCGCGTCCCCTACCAGCAATCTGAGGTTTTCCGCTTCAGCAACGCCGTGGTTGACGATTGGGAAGGTCAGCTGAATGCATGGCCACTGGACGAGGGTCTGATCGACTACGTCAAGGCAGACGATTATCAGCATGCTCTGGGTAACGAAGGCGCCAACGCCAACATCATTGCCAGCACAGAGCTTAACGTCGGCGGTGAAACCCTGGACTTGACGACGATCACACCGGACTTGCTTGCCAGCCTGAACGAGGTTGGCGGTTCTGAGGCCAATGTTGCTACCGGCTACCACGCTATCGAGTTCCTGCTCTGGGGCCAGGATTTGAACGGCTTTGGCGCAGGCGCCGGCGAGCGCAAGGCAACCGATTACGCAACCGGAGAGGCCTGCACAAACGGCAACTGTGACCGTCGCGCAGCCTACCTCGATGCGGTCACCGATCTGCTTGTATCCGATCTGAGCTGGATGGTGGATCAATGGAAGCCCGGAGTTGACAGTAACTACCGTGCCGAACTGACAGCACTGGAGCCTAAAGCTGTCTATCAGAAAATGCTGTTCGGCATGGGCTCGCTGTCACTGGGTGAGTTGGCCGGTGAGCGCATGAAGGTCGCATTGGAAGCCAACTCCTACGAGGACGAGCACGACTGTTTCAGTGACAACACCCATAACTCCCACTACTACAACGCGCTCGGCATTCAGAATGTCTATACCGGCAACTACAAGCGGGTGGACGGTACCGAGCTGAGCGGCGCATCGCTGGCTGACCTGGTTGGCGAGATCAAACCTGAACTGAATCAGCAGCTGATCGGCCAGCTGGACGCCAGCGTTGCGGCATTGGGTCACATGAAGGAGATCGCCGAGGCAGCGGAAAACCCGGTTGCCTTTGATATGATGATTGCACCCGAAAACACCCAAGGTGCAGAGATTATCAACAACGCCATTAGTGCTCTGGTCGAACAAACCGGTTCGATTGAGCAGGTAGCGGCTGTTGTTGGCGTAGACTCTCTCGAACCCGACGATGCCGGCCACCAGTTCTGATTTGGCGTAGCTTCGGAGCCCGGCGGCTGGCCCGCCGGGCGTCCTGACAGAAACGATCCCTGCTGATACTTACTCCAGGCACAGTGAAACGCAATCCATGCTTCATTCTTTTCTGCGTGCCAGCGCCCTACTGGTACCTGCGGTACTCTTCTCCAACCTGATCCAGGCCACTGAAGCCCCCTACCCAATTCAGGACACCCCGCTCACCGGCGGTGCCGGCAGTGTTAGTCAACACGACCAGAACGCTTACTCGCTGCCGCTGGCAAACATGTCGATGACCAGGCGTTTGGACTTCAGCGTAGGCAACAGTTTTTTCCGCAACCCCTGGGTTGTTGCTCCGGCGAGCACCGATGCCCGCGACGGTCTCGGGCCGCTGTTCAACACCAACTCATGTCAGGGTTGCCACCTCAAGGATGGGCGTGGGCACGCACCCGCGTCCATCGATATGCCCTCGGTTTCGTTGTTCCTGCGCCTCTCCGTTCCGGCGGACCCGGCACAGGATGCAGACCTGCTGCGCGAACATGGCCTCAAACCTGCACCCGTGTATGGCGGCCAGCTGCAAACCTCAGCCATTCCCGACATGAAGCCGGAAGCAGATATGATCGTTGAGTGGCAACCCGTCACCCAGACACTTGCAGACGGCACAGAGATCGTCATGCGCAAGCCGATTTACCATATCGAAAACCCCAACTACGGCCCGCTGCCGGATAACCTTCTGACCTCACCAAGGGTGGCATCGCCCATGATCGGGCTGGGCTTGGTCGAGGCGATTCCCGAGTCTGCCCTGCTGGCAAACGAAGATCCGAACGACGCTGACAGCGACGGTATTTCTGGACGCGCCAACCGGGTCTGGGACCGTACCAGCAAACAAACGGTTGTCGGCCGGTTTGGCTGGAAGGCCGGGCAACCCTCCATCCTGCAACAAAGCATGGACGCCTTCGCCGGTGATATGGGTCTGACCTCCAGCGTCGCCCCATCCACCGATTGCACCTCAGAGCAGGAATGCGAACGCTTCCCCGATGGCGGCCAGCCCGAGGTAACCGACAAAGTCGCCAGTTTTATCGAGTTTTACGCCAGCAGTCTGGCTGTCCCGACCCGCCGGGACATGGACGATCCGATCGTGAAGCAGGGTGCAAAACTGTTCAATGACCTGACATGCGCCGCCTGCCATACCCCAAGCCACACCACCGGTCAGGTCACGCGGCCGGAACTGAGCAACCAGATCATCTGGCCCTACTCCGACTTTCTTCTGCATGACATGGGGCCGGGGCTGGCAGATGGACGCCCGGAATTTCTCGCCGATGGCAACGAGTGGCGCACACCGCCGCTGTGGGGGCTTGGCCTGACCAAGGTGGTCAACCCGCAGGCCGGCTTTCTGCACGATGGCCGGGCGGAGACCATTGAGCACGCTATTCTCTGGCACGACGGCGAGGCGCGCGCAGCCGCCGACGGCTACCGTCAACTGCCAAAGAATGAGCGTGACGCCTTGATTCGCTTCCTCAACTCCCTGTGAGGCAACACATGACCTTGACCCTTTCCCGGTTACTTCTGGCCACCACTGCCACCCTGGGCATTAGCGTCGCAGCGCAGGCGCAGGACACCTCCGCCCGAGCAGCCTGGCATGCCCAGATTGGGCATGGCTACCAACAGCTGGCAAGCCAGACTGAACAATTCGCCCAACGGGCAGACACATACTGCGCCGCGCCCGGCAGCGACGACCTCAATGAGGTCAAGGCCGCATGGAGCAGCGCCTTTGCAGCGTGGCAGTCCGTTCGCTTCGTGGATTTTGGCCCTATTGAGCAGAACACACGTGCCTGGAAGTTTCAGTTCTGGCCCGACCCCAAGAATCTGACCGCGAACAAGGCCCGCTACTGGCTCAAGCCCGAGCGTGGTGAAATTACCGAACAGGCGCTTGCCCGCGACAGCGTTGCCATCCAGGGCTTTCCGGCCGCCGAGTATCTGCTGTTCGATGCCCAGGTAGCCGATGGCGAGCAAGCGCTGCCAGATGCGCGCTCCTGTCAGTTACTGACGGCAATCGCGCACAACCTGCAAACCAACGCGAGCGGCCTCAGCAGTGACTGGCAACAGTTGCAGGCACGTTATCTGCAGGTTTCCGACTATGACAACGGCACCCTGACTGCAGCCATGCACGCCCTGGAGATCATGGCTGACTGGCGTCTGGCGGCGCCTCTGGGGGCGCGAGGCAACGGCAAGCCTAATCCCTACCTGGCAGACGCCTGGCGCTCGGGGCAATCACTGGACATGATCCAGGCGTCACTGCAGGGGTTGGCCGACTATTTCGTTCCCGGGCTGAATGCCCTGATGGCCGAGAATGATGCCCTGCCGCTGGCCGAACAGTTCAGCGCCCAATTGAGCCGAACCCTGGCCCGATTCGACACTCTGCCTGCCGATATCACACCGCTGCTTGAAAGCGAGGAAGGTATCGCCAGTCTCAACGCGCTGCTGGCCGACGTCCGTACGACCGGCCAACTGTTGACCGGGCCGATCGCGGCCGAACTCAATGTGGTGCGCGGATTCAACTCCAGCGATGGAGACTGATCGATGCTTGATCGACGCCGCTTTCTCAAAGCGTCCCTGGCAGCCGGCTCATTCGCAGCACTGACAGCCTGCAGCACGCGCTGGCCGTCAAACAATGCGCCGCCGCTGATCCTGGTCAGTGCCGTAGACGATGAAGCCGGGCAGCACTATATCGGCGCCGTCGATGCAGCCGGCCAGGCTCGCTTGCAGATACCTGTTCCAGAGCGCTGTCACGGCGGATGTGCGCAGCCACACGGAGATCATGTCGTCGTTTTTGCCCGCCGGCCCGGACGACTGATTCATGTACTCAACACGCGCCGGGGCGAGCTGGAGCGCACCATTGAGGCAGGCGACGGCTACCACTACTACGGCCATGGTGTGTATAGCCAGGATGCACGTTACCTCTATGTCACCATGAACCATTACCACACCTCTGCGGGTCTGGTTCGAGTCTACGATGCGTTTGACGGCTACAGCGCCGTAGCCGACTACGACCTCGCCGGCATCGGGCCGCACGAACTGCGCCTGCATCCCGATGGCGTTACGCTGGTTGTCGCCCTTGGCGGTATCGAAACCCACCCGGACTACGACCGCATCAAGCTGAACCTCGACCGAATGGCGCCCGCGCTGATACTGATGGACCGGCGAACCGGCGAAATCAGCGCACGCTACACCCCCTCACATCATCAACTCAGCTGCCGACATCTGGATGTGAGCCCTGATGGTATCGTCATCGCCGGCTATCAGTATGAAGGGCCGGAATGGGAGTCACCCCCGCTGGTCGCACGTCTCGACTCGGCCACCGGCGTCTTCAGCGAACTGGATTGGCCAGTAGAGGAACTGCTGCCACTCAGGAACTATACCGCCAGCATCGCAATCAGCCGGCAAAGCCCCTATGCCGTTGTCACAGCTCCTCTCGGTGGCCTGGCGCTGATCATTGACTACCGCTCGGGCAAGGTCATTCAGCGCGTACCGGTGACGGACGTTGCAGGTGCCCTGCCCCACGGCAAGAACGGATTTATCGTATCTTCAGGGATGGGGGGCGTATATCAGCTTTCGGCAGACAGCGATCAGGCACTGCTGCGCGGAACCTATCCCATGCGTTGGGACAATCACCTCACGCCGGGGCAGTACCTGGCAAGTTGACCAGAAGAAACCCGGTCGCCACCGCTCAGCGGCTGGCGACCATTTTGGATATACATTGCCGGGACTCCTCCGGCAGGTCGATAAAGTGCATACCGGTCCAGAACTGCTCGCCGTTGATGCTGACACGGTTCCAAAGGCTTTCAGCATCAAGCAGAAATTCATTCACGCCATTAAGGGTCATCGGCAGATTGACCTGAAGAGAAAAGGCCCGGTTCAGATCAACCGGACGATTGCTGAGCAGCATCAGGCCCTCCTCATGAAGGTCTACCACACGACCAAGGTGGTCTCCGGTATCCAGGTCAAAAACCTCCAGACTGCTGCTCATCTGATGCCGTTCCAATCGCCTTCGCTCTGTCATGTCGTACTCAACTTCTCAGGGGAGACTGCCGGTGACAAGGTCACTTCAGCAAGCCCAGTTTGCGGGAAAAAAATAGTGGCGAAAAGCTATATCGACACCCATTTTATCTAACCAATCCACATTTCCATGATTGTTCCTGAAGAAGCCACCAGCGGCGCATTGTCACTTCATGCAACCTGCTGTTTCGGGGTATTGTTCTGATACCACACCCGTATACCAAGGAATCTAACATGCGATTCAATCGTTTCTCCTTGCTCCTGATCGGCTGCGCAATGGCCCAATTAGTTAATGCCCACGAGTTTGAAGCCGGATCGTTACACATTGACCACCCCTGGTCGCGCGCTCTGCCGCCTGTTGCACCAACCGGAGCCGCTTACCTGCAGATCAGCAATCAGGGAGAGCAAAGTGACACGCTTCTGGGTGCCGATACCCCGGCCGCAGAAAAAGTGGAGATTCATGAACACGTCCACGCTGACGGACTGATGAAGATGCAGCGTGTTGATCGCCTGGAGCTTGCCCCCGGTCAGACCGTTCTCTTCCAGCCCGGCTCGTACCATCTGATGCTGTTCAATCTGAAGCAACCCTTGCAGGCAGGCGAACAGTTTCCGTTAACCCTGCACTTTGATCGGGCGGGCGACGTACAAGTAATGGTGAATGTACAGGCAGAGGATGAGCCAGCATCCTCGAACGCCGACTCGGGTCACATGCATCACTGATCGGGGCGATCGCGATCAAGCAGATGGAAGCGCGGCAGTTCCAGATGCCAGCGGATGGCAGCCAGCCTGATCGAAAGCACCAGAGCAATGCAGATGGCGATGCCGAGGTCTTCGTGCAATCCCAATGACTGCAGGCCGATATAAGCCAGGGAACCGACAATACACGCAGTGGCGTATATTTCCTTTTGAAAGATCAGCGGGATTTCATTACAGATGATATCCCGCATGACCCCACCTGCGACCCCGGTCATTACCCCCATGATCACGGCTGCACTGACCGGCACGCCATAATTAAGCGCGACCTGAGTACCTATCACGGTAAATACTGCCAGGCCGAATGCATCTGCAACCAGCAGCCCCGTTTCATTGATGGGCCGGGTCAGTCGGACCCAGATCACCGTGCCGACAGCTGCCAACGTGGCAACCAGGATGTATAGGTCGTCGCGAATCCAGCTTACCGGGTGATTGCCGAGTATGGCGTCACGCAGAGTGCCACCACCCAGGGCAGTGATGATCGCGATGACCAGCACGCCAAACAGATCCATCGACTTGCGCCCGGCCATCAGCGCGCCCGTAATGGCAAATACCGCTACACCAAACAGATCGAAGACGTAGAACCAGTTCATTCAGGCAGCACTCCGAAGTGGCCCTGTTCAATCCTCTCGACTGGGAGTGCGCATGGTCACAAACTCCTCGGCTGCTGTGGGATGAATACCCAGCGTGGCATCGAACACAGCCTTGGTTGCGCCTGCCTTGATCGCGACCGCCAGCCCCTGCACGATCTCGCCCGCCTCGGGCCCGACCATATGCACCCCGAGCACCCGATCGGTGTCCTTGTCGACCACCAGTTTCATCAGACTCTGCTCGCTGCGGCCAGCCAGAGTGTTGCGCATGGCACGAAAACGGCTTTCATAGATGCGCAGACGATGGCCTTCGGCACGAGCTTGTTCTTCGGATAGACCAAGCGTCGCGATATTGGGAATGCAGAACACCGCCGTCGGGATATCATTATAGTCAACCGGCACATACTCCTCCGGCCGATACAACCGGCGCGCCAGCGCCATGCCTTCCGCCAACGCCACCGGTGTTAACTGCACGGTGCCGGTCACATCCCCAATCGCCAGCACCGCCGGGTCGGTAGTCTGGTAGTGCTCATCCACCCGAATGTTGCCTTTATCGTCCAGCTCCACACCCGTGTGTTCCAGCCCCAAATCGTCGGTGTGCGCGCGCCGCCCCGTGGCATAGAGCACCAGATCCGTTTCCATCTGCTCACCACTGGCGAGGGTCACGCTCAGTGACTGATCAGCATTACGCTCAATGCGGGCGACGTCGCCGTTGAACCGCAGCCTGACTCCCTTCTCGGCGAGCACAGAGGCCATGTGTTCCCGCACGCTGCGATCAAAGCCGCGCAGGAACAGCTCCCCACGATAGAGCTGGGTAGTTTCGCAACCAAGACCATGGAAAATGCCGGCAAACTCGATGGCAATATAGCCACCCCCAACGACCAGCACCCGTTTTGGCAGCTCATCGAGGAAGAACACCTCGTTGGAACTGATAACGTGCTCGTTGCCCGGGAAGTCCGGCACGTGCGGCCACCCTCCTGTTGCAATCAGAACACGCTCGGCACTGTAACGCCGACCATCTACCTCTACGTGATGCGAGTCGATGAATCTTGCCCGTCCTTCAATCAACTGCACGCCAGCGGATAGCAACAGGTTGCGGTAGATGCCGTTCAACCGACTGATCTCGGCATTCTTGTTGGCGACCAGACGCGGCCAATCGAAACCGGGGGCAGCAACATCCCAGCCATACCCGGCCGCGTCGGCAATGTCCTCGGCAAAATGTGCCGCATAGGAAAACAGCTTCTTCGGCACGCAGCCTACGTTGACGCAGGTCCCGCCCAGATAGCGATCCTCGGCTACAGCCACCCTGGCTCCGAATCCTGCTGCCATTCGACTGGCACGCACACCGCCGGAGCCGGCGCCAATAACGAAGAGATCAAAATCATACTGGGACATGGGCTGTATTCCTGCCTGGACTTGAGTAATTGCTCAAGCATACCCCAAAACAGGCATTGGCTCAGACTACCTTGCGCAGCAGTGGCGCAGGCGCGTCTACCGGCAAGCGGCCGACACCAAGATGACGAAAGCCGTGCGCTCCGACCACTGCCGGATCGTACTGGTTTCGGCCATCAATGATGACAGGTGCACGCATGAGTTGGGCCATGAGAGCGAAATCCGGCTGCCGAAACTGCTTCCACTCGGTCAACAGCGCCAACGCATCAGCTTGGTTTAGCGCGACATAGGGGTCGGAGAACAATTGCAGCTGACCCCTTGCAATAGCTGCCGGATAGGCTCGGGCGATGTTGTCACCGGCTACCGGATCAAACGCCTTCACCATCGTGCCGGCGGCCAGCAACTCATCAATCAGCTCGCGACTGGGCGCATCGCGAATATCATCAGTGCCAGGTTTGAACGACAGCCCCCAAACAGCGACGGTACAACCGGTCAAACGCTCACCATAGACCTTGCGCAACATGCGTAGCGGCCAGCCCTTCTGCGCCTGGTTTCGCTGTTCAACAGCGGTCAGAATCGGCAACTCCGTATCATGCTCCCGCGCCATGTGCAGCAGCGCGCGGATGTCCTTCGGGAAGCACGATCCGCCATAGCCACAACCGGCATAAATGAAATGGTGGCCGATACGCGGATCAGCACCAATCCCCTTGCGCACCTCCTCTACGTCGACACCAAGCAGCTCGCACAGGCTGGCCACTTCATTGATAAACGAAATCTTGGTCGCCAGGAAGGTATTGGCCACGTACTTGGTCATTTCCGCCGCACGCCGCGGCATGCAAAGAATGCGGTCATGGTTGCGGACAAACGGCTCATACAGTTGGCGCATGGTTCGCTCGGCGTCGGCATCCTCGGTACCGAGGATAATCCGGTCAGGCCGCATGAAGTCGTCGATGGCGGCCCCCTCCTTGAGAAACTCCGGATTACTCACCACACGATGCTGCCAGCCCAACCCTCGGCGCTGGCAAAGCTGGTCTAGAATCGCTTGCACCCGGCAGGCCGTACCAACCGGCGCCGTTGATTTGCAGACAACGATGGACGGGCTGTCCAAGAGCGCCCCGAGCTGCGCTGCCACCCCAAGAATTTGGGATATGTCGGCAGAGCCGTCCAGCGCCGGAGGTGTGCCAACCGCAATGAAGACAACGTCACTGTGGCTGAGCCCTGGGCCCAGTTGAGAGTGAAACGTCAGCCGTCCCGCACGCTGATTGGTCTGCAGCAACCCTTCTATTCCGGGTTCGTAGATCGGTGATACTCCACGCTGAAGCGCCGCAATACGCTCCTCATCAGCATCCACGCACGCAACCCGATTACCCATTTCGGCAAAACAGGCAGCCGTCACCAAACCAACATAGCCGCATCCAATAACCGTGATCTGCATGCCCGTCTCCTCAATGATGTGCAACGAGGATTGCGCCATGACGGCGTGACAGACGGATTACTCCAAGGTTAAGCCTTGATGACGTGCCAGCATTGTTACCACGACACGCCCTACCCCCATGGCAACGTGCAGGCTACAATCGGTGCAGGGCACTCCACCAGCGGTAGACCCCATGAAAGGCACTACGCCGGAAAATTCGCACTGGATCGTGCAACTCAATTACCGCAATCGTACCGGCTCGTTCGCACTGCTGTTCGCGGCCATCGGAGTTCACTTTGCAGGGCTTGAGCATGGATGGCTCGCCTGGACACTGCTTGCTCTCCAGTTCCTGCTGTATCCACACCTGATGTACCTGCGAGCAAGGCGCTCTGACGCTCCCCTGGCAACAGAGCTGAATAGTCTGTTATGTGATTCTGTGCTGTTTGGAATCTGGATAGGCTGGCTTGGCTTCCCCCTGTGGCTGAGCTACACCATGCTAATGGGCGTCACCATTAACCTTATGGTGTTTCGCGGGCCCAGAGGGCTATTGCAGTCGCTCTTCGCGCTAGCTTGCGGTATCGCCTTCTCGGCCTGGCTGCAGCCTTTGCACCTCACGCTGTACAGCAACTGGATATCCAACCTCCTCTGCATCACCGGTCTGAGTCTTTATCTGATGATGGTCGGTAACGTGGCATTTACGCGAAATCAGCGCATCCGCGAAGCACGCGATCAACTACACGAAAGCCAGGAGACGTTGCAGCAGGTCAACCGGGCACTCCAGCAGCAACTGCAGGAGAACACCGAGTTGCAGAACCAGCTGCGCGAGCTCGCCGACCGGGACCCGCTCACCGGCACATACAACCGCCGCTACTTCGACGTCACCATTGCAAGAGAGTTGAGCTACTGCAGACGCCACGGAACCTCCCTGGCACTAATTCTGATCGACATCGATCACTTCAAATCAGTCAACGACACCTACGGTCACCAGGCTGGCGATCAACTACTGATATCACTGGCTGACCTGCTCAAACGCAACTCTCGCGGCAGTGACATTATTTGCCGGTTTGGCGGGGAGGAATTTTTAATTGCACTGCCGGACACCGACTGTGCCACCGCAGCAGCTCGTGCCGAGGAATATGCCAGAGGGTTTTCCGATGCCGGCGCTCGGTGGCAAGGCCAGCAGATCAGCGCAACCTTGTCCGCCGGTGTCGCGAGCTTTCCCGAGCAGGCTGAGGATGCAGACAAATTGCTCAGGTGCGCAGATATCGCACTCTATCAGGCCAAAAAAAGCGGGCGTAACCGAGTGGTTGCCTATAGCGGGGAAATACGCTCGCAGATCCCTGCGACCGATTAGAGCGCAACGCTTCGGGGAATATAGTAGAAAACCAGAGCCAGCATGCAGAGCGCACCACCCCAGATCAACGCCATGCCGGTCGGCGTTTGTGAGCGAGAGAAGCCGCCACCGATAAGCAGGACCCCCAACGTAAAGATGGCTACCGTGACCCAGAACTGTTCACCGCTCATGCGCGCTCTCCTGCGTTGATTTGTTGGGAGTATATCGCAGGACAAACCCCGGCAATCCTGATTCACATCAGCTCACAGAAGGTTGTGCAAACGCAATCTTGCGGAGAGCGCAAAGCGCGAAACGCAATTCGCTGAGAAAGGTTTTGGCAACGGGAGTAAATCAGATTGGCTAGTGCGCAAATGACCGATTAACTCGAACATGCGCAGATGAACGCTCGCGCAAACGCATCGACATAGGGGCGCAATAACGAGAACAGAAAAGGAGTGCAAACCATCAAGGACCGCAACCGGCTTGCAGATCAGAAGAGGTTTTTACGTATCACGCAAGCCCGCATGGAAACTGGTGCCCGGAGCCGGGGTCGAACCGGCACGACCTAAAGGTCGAGGGATTTTAAGTCCCTTGCGTCTACCAATTTCGCCATCCGGGCGAAAGAAAAGTTGGAGGCCGAGGTCGGAATCGAACCGGCGTACACGGATTTGCAATCCGCTGCATGACCACTCTGCCACCCGGCCTCAAAAGAAATACGCTGCGCTGTGGATGACGTCAGCGCAACAAAAACTGGAGCGGGAAACGAGACTCGAACTCGCGACCCCGACCTTGGCAAGGTCGTGCTCTACCAACTGAGCTATTCCCGCTTAAAAACCTTTACTACTTGACCATCTGGTCGCGAGACCTCGCGAAGCTGCTCGCCCCGCCCCGACCTCGGAAGGTCGCGCTCTAACATCTGAGCTGATCCCGCTAAATGCCTTGCAATGCCTTAACGCTTGCTGTCTGAGGTTGCCAGACTGCTCACTGCATCGGACGGCGCTCATTCTATCCATCTGCGCCGGCCTGTCAAGTTATTGATTCAAAAAAAGTTATTTGGAGGAATTTTGATCACTGTCCGGGCGCAGATGGGGCCATGCCGCGATCAGATAGACCACCATGGACCACAAGGTCAGCACCGCCGACATCGCCAGCAATATGTAGCCCACAATAACCCAAAGCGTAAGCTCCGGGGGGTTGGCCAGCAACACAACCAGCGCCACCATCTGCAGCGCCGTTTTGTACTTCCCGAGCTTGGACACCGCGACATGGGCTCGCGCGCCCATTTCCGCCATCCACTCACGCAATGCAGAAATCACCAGTTCACGACCGATGATGATGGCGGCCGGAGCGGTAACCCAGAAGTTGGCATGGTGCTGCACCAGCAGGACCAACGCGATAACTACCATGAGCTTGTCAGCAACCGGGTCCAGAAAAGCCCCAAATGGTGTGCTTTGCTGCAGTTTTCGCGCGAGATAGCCATCCAGCCAATCGGTCACGCTGGCCAGGGTAAAGACCAGTGCTGCCGCAAGGTAGCTCCAGTGAAACGGCATGTAAAACAGCAGGATAAAAATGGGTATCAGCGCGACCCGGAGCAGGGTCAGGATATTTGGAATGTTCATGGGTTCCGCAGCCTTGGACGAAAGGCCATTCTAATCGCTATGCAGAACAGCATAAATCTGTTCTGCGAGTTTTTTACTGATCCCCGGTACTTTGGCAATTTCGGCTGCGCTGGCGCGCTTCAACTCCTGAAGACCGCCGAAATGTTTAAGCAGCTCTCGTCTGCGCTTGGGGCCAACGCCCGCGATACCTTCAAGACTGGAACTGGTTCTGGCCTTACCCCGCCGTTGGCGGTGGCCAGTGATCGCAAAACGGTGCGCCTCGTCACGAATATGCTGGATCAGGTGCAGCGCAGGCGAGTGACCGGGCAATACCAGTTCATTGTCCGGGGTGTTGAGGAACAGGGTTTCCATGCCTGCCTTGCGGGTTACACCCTTGGCAACGCCAACCAGCGTCAGGTCATGGATAGCCAGCTCCTGCAGCACATCACGCGCCATGTTCATCTGGCCCTTGCCACCATCGACCAGCAGGATATCCGGCATCTTGCCCTCACCGTCCTTGATCCGCGAGAAACGGCGCATCAGAGCCTGATGCATTGCCGCATAGTCGTCGCCTGCGGTAACACCTTCGATATTGAAGCGGCGGTAGTCGCTCTTGATCGGCCCCTCGGGCCCAAACACCACACAGGAAGCGACCGTCGCCTCACCGCTGGAGTGGCTGATGTCGTAACACTCCAGCCGCGTCGGCATGTCGTCAAGCTGCAGCGCCTGCTGCAAGGCTTCAAATCGTTGCTGGACATGCTGACGGTTGCTCAGGAGGCTGGCCAGTGACTGCTCGGCATTACTGCTTGCCAACTCCTGCCAACGTCGCCGCGTACCACGTACCCGCGGACTGATGCTGACGTTGAAGCCGCGCGCATCGCTCAACGCACGGGTAATGACAGCAAAGTCCTCGTGCTCGGCGTTAACAATAATTTCCGCCGGCACCTCGCGCTCGGCACTGCCCAGGTAATACTGCGGCAAAAACGCGGCGAGCACCTCACCAGGCTGCTGCTCGATCGGTACCCGCGGGAAGTGGTTCTTGCTGCCAAGCACTCGACCGTTTCGCACCATGATGACGTGCACACAGGCGCCCCCCGGGGCGACCGCTGCGGCAACAATATCGGCGCTCCCCTGCTCGGTGTCGATGCTCTGCTGATCCTGCACCCGGCGCAGCAAGGCGATCTGGTCACGCAATTCAGCGGCTCGTTCAAAATCCAGTGCGGTGGCTGCCTTCTCCATCGCCGCGGTCAGCTCGTCGTTGAGCGCGTTGCTGCGTCCTTCCAGAAACATGACCGAATGGCGCACGTCCTCGGCATACTCCGCCGCATCGACCAGCCCAACGCACGGTGCCTTGCAACGTTTGATCTGATACTGCAGGCAGGGCCGCGTGCGGTTACGGTAATAACTGTCCTCGCATTGACGCACAAGAAAGGTTTTTTGCAGCAGGTTTAGGCTCTCGCGAATGGCACCGGCGCTCGGATACGGGCCGAAATAACGACCCTTGGCGCGCTTGCTGCCTCGGTGCAGGCCCAGCCGAGGGAAGTCATCGTTACTGGAGAGAAACACGTAAGGGTAGGATTTGTCGTCCCGCAGCAGAATATTGTAAGGCGGACGGTTAGCCTTGATCAGGCTCTGTTCCAGCAACAGCGCTTCGGTTTCATTACCTGTGATCGTGGTATCGATCTGCTGAATGCGGGCGACCAGCGCTTCGGTCTTGGGGCTGAGCCCGGTCTTGCGGAAATAGCTGGACAGGCGCTTTTTCAGATTGCCAGCCTTGCCGACATACAGAAGTTCGCCGTCGGCATCGAACATGCGATACACGCCGGGCTTGCTGCTGGCCGAGGCCAGAAAGGCCTTGGCATCGAATACGGGTGAGCTGCTCACTGTCGGGACGGATCAACCATGCCGTGGCGTACCGCCAGCAGGGTCAGCTCGACATCACTGGTGATGCCCAGCTTCTCGAAAATGCGATAGCGATAGGTGTTGACGGTTTTCGGACTGAGGCACAGCTTGTCGGAAATGCTTTGCACCTTCTCGCAATTGACAATCATCAAGGCGATCTGGATCTCGCGCTCGGAAAGGCAATCAAAGGGCGAATTGCCGCCCGGGTTGAACTGCTTCAGGGCAAGTTGTTGCGCAATATCGGGGCTGATGTAGCGCAGTCCGGCGTGAACCTGGCGTATTGCCGTCACCATTTCGTCCAGCGCTGCCCCCTTGGTAACGTAACCTGCTGCCCCAGCCTGCATCAGACGCGTCGGAAAGGGCTCTTCGTCACAAACGGTTACGGCAATCACCTTTATGTGCTTGTCATGCTGGACCAGCTTGCGGGTAGCTTCCAGGCCACCGATACCCGGCATGCGCACGTCCATCAAGATGACGTCAGGCTTAAGCTCGCGGGCGCGAACCACGGCAGTCTCTCCGCTATCGGCCTCGCCTATGACAGACAGGCCCGGGACATCGCTCAGCATGCGACTGATGCCTGTGCGCACCAGGTCGTGGTCATCGACTACCAGTACCTTGATCAAGTCCTACCCCTTGAACAAACCGAACCGAGCTATCCCACCGGGAGCGGAGGCAGCATCCCGACACGCAGCCTTACTATAATGGGCGAACGCACCATCCTGCCCGACAAGGAAATGCTCTGTCAGGCAATGATCAGCGTGTTTTAGGCGCAACGATACCAAAACGACCAGCCAGATGAAATCACTTGTCCAGCTGCGCGAACTGCCGGTACCTGTCCAATGACTCAGCTACCATGGTCTGATGGACGTTATGGGTACTGCACGCAACACTGGCTGCAAACAACAGGCGCATAGCCCATGAACCAAAACAACAAGTTTACCCAGGCCGGCAAAACAGCGGTCATGCAGAACATTCAGGGCATCATCGGCTTTCTGCTTGGCTACCCGCCCTTCAATCTGATGGAGCAGGGTCATCTGGCTTGGCTGGTGGAGCACGCCCAGCTGCGTTTTTTTGCCGCTGGCGACCCCATTCTCCAGCCCCAGGATGGCCCCGTTCAACACTTCTTCATCGTCAAGCAGGGTTTGATTCGCGGTGAACGCGTAATCTCCGGCAACGACGAGCCCGATACCACATTTGAAATCGGTACCGGCGAGTGCTTTCCGCTGGCAGCCCTTCTGGGGGAGCGGGCTACGCGCACCCTTCACCGCGCAGCAGAGGACAGTTTCTGTCTGACGATCAACCGCGACGACTTCGTTACCCTGTTCAGCCAGTCAATGCCGTTCAGGGACTTCGCCCTGCGCGGTGTCAGCAGCCTGCTTGAACAGGTGAATCAACAGGCTCAGAAACAGGCGAGCGAAACCCTGGGAGCGCATTACTCCCTGGATACCAGGCTGGACAGCCTGATCGGGCGCGAACCTATCTGCTGCCCACCAGAGACCAGCATTCGCAATGCAGTCAAGCAGATGCATGAAGCAGGGGTCGGCAGTATCGTCATCATAGATCCGCAGCAGGCGCCGGCGGGCATTTTCACGCTGCGCGACCTGCGTGCACTGATTGCCAATGATGCCGCTGACCTGAATAACAGCATCGCGACCGTAATGACACCGCAACCAGCTGCGCTCCCCTCCTCCGCCAGCGCGTTCGACGCAGCCATCGCAATGACCAGGCGGCATATTGCACACATTTGTCTGGTCGATGATGGCAAGCTGGTTGGCGTTGTCTCCGAGCGGGACCTGTTCTCGCTGCAACGGGTCAACCTGGTGCACCTGGCCCGCACGCTGCGTCAGGCCGAAAGCATCCAGCGGCTGCGTGACTTGCGCAGCGACATTCACCAGTTGGTCGACAGCATGCTGGCACACGGCGCATCCTCCGGGCAGATCACCCGGATCATCACCCTGTTCAACGATCACACGGTGTGTCGTGTCATCGAGCTCAGCCTAGAGGAACACGGCGATCCTGGTATACCGTTCAGTTGGCTGTGCTTTGGCAGCGAAGGACGCCAGGAGCAGACCCTGCATACCGATCAGGATAACGGCATGCTGTTCAGCGCAGCATCGGGCGCAGAGGCCGATGCGCACCGCGAACGTCTGCTGCCGCTGGCCCGCCATATCAATAATGCACTCGCCGAATGCGGCTTTACCCTGTGCAAGGGCAACATCATGGCCAGCAATCCGGAGCTGTGTCTGTCCGCCCAGGAATGGCGGGACAAGTTTTCACGTCTGGTACGCAGCACCACGCCGGCCAACCTCCTGAGCTCTTCGATTTATTTCGATTTCCGGGTCGTATGGGGCGATAAACGCGGCCCGGAACAGCTCTTTGCCGAAGTCTTGCGCCAGATCGGCGGCAACACGCTGTTCCAGCAGCAGATGGCGCAAAACGCCCTGCTCAACCGGCCACCTATTGGCCGCCTGCGTGACTTTGTAGTGGCGCGCAGCGGCGCCGAGAAAGACACGCTGGATACCAAGGTGCAGGGGCTGAGTCCCTTTGTGGATGGCGCCCGACTGCTGGCACTGGCCAATGGTATCAGCGTCACAAACACCCTTGAGCGCCTGCAGCAACTGCGCGAACGCAGAGTGCTCGACCCTCAAGACGCCGACGCCTACATCGAGGGCTATCAGTTCATTCAGTTGGTGCGGATGCAGCAGCACCAGCAGCAGGAACGCGATGGCAAGACATTCAGCAACCGGCTGGACCCGGACACGCTCAACCAGCTCGACCGTCGCATTCTTCGTGAATCGTTCCGCCAGGCCAAGCGGCTGCAGGCCAGTCTGGCCTTGAGGTATAACCTGTGAACCCTCTCTCCTGGCTGGGCATTCGCCGCCGCGGGCTATCGCCAGCACAGCAGCAGCGGCTCGACGCACTGCCTGCCCCGCAACCACTGGATGATACCCCGCTGGATGATTGTCGCTTTGTGGTGGTGGATCTGGAGACCAGCGGGCTGAACGTCAACCGCGACCGTATTCTGTCGGTCGGCGCAGTGGTGATCGAACATGGCCTGATTTACCTGGGCAGCCAGTACGAATGCACCCTCTACCAGGAAAACCACCGTGTTACCGAGTCGGTACTGATTCACGGCATCGCCCCCAGTGCGGTGGCAGACGGCGTAGCGCCTGCTGACGCCCTGCTGGACTTCATGGACTTTGCCGGCACCTGCATCTTCGTGGCCTTTCACGCCGCCTTCGACCATCGCATGCTGCAGCGCGGCCTGCGTGACGAGCTGGGCCACCGGTTGCGACACCGCTTTGTTGATGTTGCCGAGCTGGCCCCTATGCTCTGCCCTGCCGGGGGGCGCAGGCAAAGCCTCGACGAGTGGCAACAGCACTTCAAGGTCGTCAATCAGCAACGTCATCATGCTGCTGCTGATGCACTGGCAACGGCCGAGTTGATGCTGATTCTGTTGTCACTGGCACGCCGGGAAAAACTTGAAACCCTGGCAGACCTGGATTCCCGCCTGCGTCACTGGCGCCGCTTGCGACAGGCTCGAATCGGCGCGATGTAGCGCGACAACCGGTATTTTGCCGTCATTTTGCGCCACCAAAACCGCTTTTATCGACAAGCAGCTCTGGCAAATGGCACTGATTCTTGATAGCGTGCGCGCCCTCACCGAATCACCCATCCCTATCCGGAGCATTCCATGAACAGACACGCCTGGCTGAAGTCATCTGTTGCCTTGGCCGTCACCCTCGCCGCCAGCAGCGCCAGCGCCAATGGCCTGAGCATCAACGAACAAAGCGCCAGCGGCATGGGAACTGGATTTGCAGGACGCTCATCCGCCGCCGAAGACGCCAGCACCCTGTTTGGTAACCCGGCAGGCATGTCCAGGATGGACAGAACCGAGGTCAGTGGTGGCTTTGCTACCATTTTCGCTTCTACCGATATTGATGACGCTCAGGGTTTCGCCTCGGGCACCAATAAGGGCGACATGGTTCCGACGGCAACCATTCCGTTCGCCTACCTGGTAACGCCGCTGAACGACCGCTGGCACGCCGGCATCGGCGTTTACGCCCCCTTCGGCGTGATCAGCGATTATGAGAAAGGCTTCCAGGGACGCTCGCATGGTCTGTATAGCATGGTTCAGGTCGTTACCCTGCAGCCCACTCTGAGCTACCAGGTCAACGACCGTGTATCCGTCGGCTTGGGCCCGACCATCAACCGTATCAGTGGCAAATTGACCAGCCAACCGCTTGCGGCGCTGGGCAGCGATGCCAAAGTCAACATCAAGGGTGATGACACCGGCTACGGCTTCAACGCTGGGGTGCTGGTGCAGGTTACCGATCAGGTGCGCTGGGGCCTGACTTACCACTCGGCCATCGACTTCGGCCTCGAAGGCCGCACTCGGTTCAGCGGCTTCAACCCGCAAATCGGGCCTGACGGCAGCTACGACGCCGCGCTGGACATCACCATGCCCGAATCGATCGACACCTCCATCACCTGGGAACTGGATGACCGTTGGACCGTTTACGCCGGCAGCACCTGGACCCGCTGGAGCCGTCTGGACAAGATCGTGGTTGAGAACAGCGGTTTGCTGGCACCCTACCAGCCTAACTTCGGCAGCATTGAAGAACAAATGAAGTGGGACGACATCGTCTCCTGGGCGGTTGGTGCATCCTACCAACTGAACCCGCAATGGGTTCTGCGTGCCGGCTTCACGTCCGATCCGTCACCAACCAACGACACCCACCGCACCGTGCGTATCCCGGTATCGGACCGCAAGGTCTTCTCGGTAGGCGCCGGCTGGGATGTTACATCAGACCTGACGCTGGATATCGCGTACTCCTACCTGCGTGAAGCCAAGGGTGAGATCAACACCGCGGACTACACCGCCGAGTTCCGCAACCAGGCACACGGCCTGGCAACTCAGGCCACCTGGCGCTTCTGATCGACGGGCAATAAAAAACGCCCCGCATGATGCGGGGCGTTTTTGTTTCAGTGCTGCTGATCAGTGATCAACCGCAGCGCCTGCTCCACGCGGGATACGAATATCCTCGATCAGGTGCTGGATCTTCTCCGGCGGCGCCTTGGTTACGGATGCAACCAGTACTGCAGCGACGAAGTTGAAGATCATACCCAGGGTACCGATACCTTCCGGAGAAATACCGAACCACCAGTCGTCTGCGGTCGCAGTCGGGTTGATGAACTTGTAGTAGACGATATAGCTGAAGGTGAAGGTCAGACCGACAATCATCCCCGCGATAGCGCCTTCCTTGTTCATCTTCTTCGAGAAAATACCCATGACGATGACCGGGAAGAACGAGGCCGCCGCCAGGCCGAACGCGAAGGCGACCACCTGCGCCACGAAGGCCGGTGGGTAGATCCCGAACAGACCGGCAATGGCGATGGCGACACCCGCAGCTACCCGGGCAGCAAGCAGCTCCTGCTTCTCGGTAATATTCGGTGCCATGTTGCTCTTGAGCAGGTCATGGGAGACCGAGGTTGAAATCACCAGCAGCAGACCTGCTGCAGTAGACAGCGCCGCAGCCAGACCACCCGCTGCAATCAGTGCAACCACCCAACCGGGCAGATCGGCAATTTCCGGGTTGGCCAGAACCATGATGTCGCGGTCCACGTACAGCTCGGTGGCAGCAGCAGTCGGCTCGTTGCTGATCAGACGCTCACCGTTGGCACCACGCTCATCAGTAAACTTCGGCGCACCAACGAACGGCGCGCCCGGGCCGTACTGAATCACGCCATCGTTGTTCTTGTCCTGCCAGGCGATCAGACCGGCATTTTCCCAGGTCTTGAGCCAGGTCGGCACCTGTTCGTAAGCGACGTTCGGCACCGAGGTCAGCAGATTGGTGCGAGCAAACGCAGCAACCGCCGGCGCAGTGGTATAGAGAATCGCGATGAACAACAGAGCGTAACCGGCCGATTTACGGGCATCACGCACGGTCGGTGTGGTGAAGAAACGAACGATAACGTGGGGCAGACCGGCAGTACCAACCATCAGCGCCATGGTGATGAAGAACACGTCAATGGTCGACTTGGACCCGTCAGTGTATGCCCCAAAACCCAGCTCAGCGCCCAGACCGTTCAGGCGTTCCAGTACCGATTGCCCGGTTCCGGTAACCTCGCTGCCAAAGCCCAGTTGCGGGATCGGGTTGCCGGTAATCAGCATGGAGATGTAAATGGCGGGAACCATGTAGGCGAAGATCATCACGCAGTATTGCGCCACCTGGGTATAGGTGATGCCCTTCATGCCGCCGAGAACGGCGTAGAAGAACACGATGGCCATGCCGATCACGACGCCGGTGTTGATATCCACTTCCAGGTAACGGGAGAACACGATGCCAACACCGCGCATCTGGCCTGCCACGTAGGTAAAGGAAATGAAGATCACACAGATCACCGCCACCACCCGCGCGGTTTGTGAGTAGTACCGCTCGCCAACAAACTCCGGCACGGTAAACTTGCCGAACTTGCGCAGGTAGGGTGCCAGACACATAGCCAGCAGCACATAGCCACCGGTCCAGCCCATCAGGTAGACCGAGCCATCGAAGCCGGTGAAGGAAATGATACCGGCCATGGAGATGAAGGATGCCGCAGACATCCAGTCAGCCCCGGTAGCCATACCGTTGGCAATCGGGTGCACGCCCTTGCTCGCCACATAGTACTCGCTGGTGCTGCCCGCACGAGACCAAATGGCAATGGCGATATACAGCGCGAAGGTCGCGCCGACGAACAGATAGATCAGAGTTTGGGTATCCATCGCAGGGATCCTGTTCTTATTCTTCGTGGAAGTCGTACTTGCGATCGAGCTGGTTCATCTTCCAGACGTACACGAAGATGAGCACCACGAAGGCGTAGATGGAACCCTGCTGGGCAAACCAGAACCCCAGCGGGAAGCCGAAGAACTGGATGGCGTTGAGCTGGTCTACGAACAGCACGCCGGCACCGAAGGAAACCACAAACCAGACGACCAGCAGGGTCAGCATGAGTTTGAGGTTTTCACGCCAGTAACCGCGCGCTGCCTCTTCTTTTGACATGGACATTAGCGTCTCCATTGTTGTTGTTATTACGCCAGTAACGGTAGCACCGGGATGCGCTGGTGAAGAGTAAGACTTTGGTAGAACGGACGTTCAGGATCGCAAAACAAAACTTTGAAAACACATAAACTTATAAATATAAAGCACTGATTTTTATTTTCTTTAATAAATAAAGAAATAAAAATGACCAACCTATTAGACTAAAGACACGCCCTGGGCAGTAAGCCTTGAATACACGGAAAACGCCCACACTGGCAGACATCGTCTAGAGTGAAGGAACACCACTGGAGCGGAGACAGCCATGAAACGCGTTGCTTTGTTGCTCACCAGCCTGTTTCTTTCGGCTCAGGCCATGGCGTTGTCGCTGTCCGACCTTACCCAACAGGACACCGCAACCGCCATGAAGGAGGCGCTGACCCAAGGCGCGCAGCTGGCCGTCAGCGAACTTGGCAAGCCCGGCGGGTTCAGCAACAACCCGGATGTGCGCATCGAACTGCCCGGCAAGTTGGGTAGCGCTGCACGCTCGCTGAAAATGATGGGAATGGGGAACCAGATCATCGCGCTGGAAAACAGCATGAATCAGGCCGCAGAGGCCGCGGTGCCCCAGGCGCAATCCATTCTGGTCAACGCCATCAGCCGGATGAGCCTGACAGACGCCAAGAGTGTCCTCACCGGCGGTAACGACTCGGCAACCCAGTATCTCGAACGCAGCAGCCGGGAAGAAATTCGCGCCCTGTTCCTTCCGGTGGTAAAGCAGGCCACCGACCAGGTTGGCGTAGCCCAGCAATACAACGCATTTGCCTCTCAGGCAGCAGGGTTTGGCGTTGTCGACGCCAACGCGACCAGCGTCGAGACCTACGTCACCGAAAAGGCGCTGGACGGCCTGTTCGAGATGATTGCCCAACAGGAAGCAACTATTCGCAGCAACCCGGCAGCGGCAGCCACCAGCATGGCACGCAAGGTATTCGGCGCTCTGTAATGCGCGACAGCCTGGCGTTATACCCGATTGCCGCTTGTCCTATTCGGTAATCACGCACATGGCCTTCAGCTTGACGAATCTGCTGCCGGCAGTGCCCTACCCGATAATGGATACGCAGACCGTAAAAGCTCCGTTCAATATCAGACCCGGCCACCAAGATGGCCTGCCAACCGCTGCATCGCAGCAGTGGTCATTTCGTAAGTAAACTCATTACTGGCAATCGGGTGTGAGGCGGTCCGAACAACAGTCAGCTCCACCGCCGGATTGATATGTATCAGTTGCCCATGCACCCCCATGGCTTCATACACGCCATCGGCGTTGTGACTGATCCACCACTGGTTGTGATAGGAGTAGCCGTCCATGCCACGCCGGCCAAAATCGGCAAAGGCTTCGCGATCGGCGCCGCGCTGCAAATCCTCAATGATTGCGGCGGGAATGATCTGCTGGCCGTTCCACCTTCCGCCGCTGCGCATCATCTCGCCGAACCGGGCGAGATCTCGCAAAGTCGCATTCAGCCCCGCACCAGCCCATTCGGTACCCGTCGGGTCGAGCAGCAACAGCGCGTCCTCCTCTGCCCCCAGTTTGCTCCAGATGCGCTCACCAATATGGGTCGCCACATCCTTGCCGCTGGCGCGGCGAATCAGCCAGCCCAGAACCTCGGTGTGAACCGTGCGATACGCGAAATAACGGCCGTGCTCGCGGGCTGCACCGATGGTCGGCAGGTAGTCATAGAGACGGGTTGGACCGGCCCATTGCGGTGACTGGGTAATGCCCGCGGCCAGGCCGTAGTACTTCACATCCGAGGTGCCGTCAGCGTAGACCTCGGAGTACTTGATGTCCGCTGTCATATCCAGCACCTGCTGAACGCTGGCACCACGCCAACCGGAACTGGCCAGTTCAGGAATCAGGTCAGTCACCTGGGCGTTCGGATCCATAACGTCCTCGGCGATCAGCATCGCCGCCACCAGACCGGTGAACGACTTGGTCACCGACCAGAGCATGTGCGGGCTGAGCGGATCGGGCTGATTGGGATACTGCTCATAGATCACCTTGCCGCGGTGCAGAATGATGCAGGCGTCCGCATAGCTACACGACAGAAACTCGCTAAAGTCGATTTCGCTGCCGTCATTCAATGTGATACTGAGCGCGTCGATCTGAGCGGTCAGATCGGCACCGCGAGGCAACTCACTGGTAGCACCACTGCCACGCCTGATCTGACGTGAGGGCACAAGCTCGCGCATATGCTGGAACGCCCAGCGCAGCTTCGGGTACTCGACCAGGTAGTTTTCGCGGGTAACCAGCTTCTCGGGGGCCGGCGGAAAGCCCTCCATAAAACCCAGCAGCTCATAGCGCACGGTATCCGGAGCGGGGAGATCGGGTGCCACATCGGCAGCGGCATGCAGGCGACGCCCCATACCCGGTTGAAAACCATGAAAGTGTGTCATTGGGCTGTCCTGTTTTTGTTGTTTGAGCAGCCCCTCACGTTAGGAGGTCGGTGTCAGTGCAGCAAGCATCCCCTGCTGAACGCTATGTTCCATCATTCATCCGATATGATGCCCGTTGCTTCGCTATTCAATGTGCATCCTCCTTGGGCGCTGCAGACAAATAGTCGGCAAAAGCATAGGCAACAACCGGCAGTTGGCGGTTCTGCAGCGAGGCCAGCACCAGATTGGCCGCCGGAAAGCCCCGGTCGGCGATTTCGCGGCTGACCAGTTCCTCACCCGCCAGCGGCACGCCAATCTGGATCTGAAAACTCAGCGCTTGCTCATAGCGTAGATAGCCCAGCAGAAATTCGAAGCTGTTGCTCTCAACCAGTGCCCGCAGCTTGATCGAACGCCGTGCCAGATAGGTATCCAGCAGCTGGCGGCCGGCGGTTTCCCGGCTGGGCAGCACCACAGGGTAATCTAGACACTGTCGCAGACTGATGGCGCCCGGCTGGGCCGCCAGCGGATGGTCTCGGTGCATGACCACGCACAGCGGCTGCACCAGCTCATGCATGCGCTGGATGTCGGTCTCCGGGGTGAGATGAAAGATCAGCGCCAGATCAGACTCAAAGCTGCGCAGCGCATCCAATGCCCGATGGTGATCGCCCACCTGGACCTGAAACTCCACCAGCGGATGCTGCTGGCGAAAGCCGGCAATACGCTTGGGCAGGTAGCTGCCGGCTGCCGCCTGGCTGACCACGATACGCACACGACCACGGCGCAGGCCCTGCAGGTCTTCAATCTCCGAGCGCACCTGCTCCAGATGCGCGGCGCGGCTGCGGATGTACTGCACAAACAGCTCACCCGCCGCGGTCAGGCGCATGCCCCTGGTCAGGCGCTCGAACAGCGGCGTACCCAGCTCATCCTCCAGATCCTGAATACGCCGATTAACCGCCGAGGGCGCCACGTGCAGACGCTCGGCGGCCTGGCGAATCGACCCCACCCGGGCCACTTCATCCAGATAGTGCAAAAAACGCAGGTGGTTCATAGCTTCTCCTGAGCACCGTCACAGTGCAGCAAACCGCACAGCATGAGTGCAGCCGGTGCCGCGCGATCGCACCCGCCATCCATGCATACCTCACCCAGACCGCCGCCAAGCCCGAGCCCTTGAACTGGGCGCGCAGCAAGTCGATGACCGGCAAGCCGCCCGGTATATGTGCTGCAGCATAACCGTTGCCGAAACGGCAACGCAATGCACGTTAAAAGGTGACATTTGATAGTCACCGATGGCATGTGTACTGCATCGTCTGCCAGCATGAAAAAGACCACCGACGACACCGAGGCCTACGGCCCTCACCCGGACAATGCCTGGCACCGACACTACGGTGTGACAAGCCTGCTGCGTCCAGCCCATACCCCGCAGCCGCTGCTGTTCGGCAGTGATCAGGGCAACCTGGAGCTGGACATCAGCACCAGCGCCGTGGTCGTGGTCGACATGCAGAACGACTTCTGCCACCCCGAGGGCTGGTTCGCGCAAAAAGGCGCCAGCATGCGCGCCACCCGGCGCCCCATCGCACCGCTGCGCAAGCTGCTGCCAGCCTGGCGCCAGGCTGGCGGGCGCGTGGTCTGGCTCAACTGGGGCATCCGCGCCGACCGCCTGAACCTGCCGCCGGTGGTGCACTTTGTCGGCAAGCGCGGCGCGGGCGAGGTGGGCTATGGCGAGCACTCGCCGATCGACCACGGCCCGGCACTGGTGCAGGGCAGCTGGGGCGCCGAGGTGATCAGCGAACTGCCGCCCGAGCCCGCCGATATTCAGGTCTGCAAACACCGCCTGAGCGGCTTTTGGGATAACGAGCTGGACAGCATCCTGCGCGGCCAGGGCATCACCAGCCTGCTGTTCGCGGGTATCAACACCGACCGCTGTGTCTTTTCCACCCTGCAGGACGCGGCCTTTCTCGGCTACGACTGCGTGCTGCTGCGCGACGCCTGCTCTACCCCATCGCCGGCCTACGTCAGCCGCGCCATCCACTTTCTTGTTGCGCAGTGCCACGGCTTTGTTGCCACGGCCGCTGCGCTGAATACCGCCATCGCATCACACCATCAGGAGTCTTGAACATGTCAGCAAAAATCCGCCGGCCACGTCTGGCCAACACCCTCACAGCCCTTAGCCTCGGCATGGGGCTATTCGCCGCCGCCAGCGCGCAGGCCGCAACCGATATCGATCTGGTTCTGAACTGGAAATACGAAGGTGCCCAGGCCTGGTTCTTCCTAGCCGAAGACAAGGGCTACTTCAAGGAGCACGACCTGAACGTCACCATCGATCAGGGCGAAGGCTCTGCTGCGTCCATTCCGAAGGTCGCCTCTGGTGTCTACGACGCGGGCTTTGGTGACACCAACGCGCTGATCCAGCTGGCCTCGACCCAGCCTGAGCGTGCGCCGGTGGGCGTTTACATGATCTACAACACCCCGCCGTTCGTGATTGCGGTCAAGAGCGACAGCCCGATCACCGAGCCGCAGGATCTGGAAGGCAAGATCGTCGGCGCCCCGGCTAACGACGCCGCCCTGAAGCTGTTCCCGGCCTTTGCCGAGATGACCGGCATCGACCAGTCCAAGGTCACCATCAACAACATGGCGCCCAACCTGCGTGAGCAGTTGCTGATGCGCGGCCAGATTGACGCCGCCTTCGGCTACATCACCACCATCAGCTTCAGCGCCAAGGGCATGGGCATCAACCCGGACGAGGAACTGCGCTTTATTCGCTACGGCGACCACGGCATGGACCTGTACTCCAACTCGATCTTCTTCTCCCAGGAGTTCATCGCCGAGCACCCCGAGGCCGTGCGTGGCTTTGTCGCCGCCATCAACCAGGCCATTCAGGACGCCGTGGCCAACCCCGAAGAAGCCATCGACGCGCTGATGCGCCGCGAGCCGCTGCTCAACCGCGCGGTCGAGACCGACAAGATGCTGACCACCGTGCGCAACGACATGAGCCACCCGGAAATCGCCGACATCGGCCTGGGTGACGTCAGCGACGACCGCCTGCAGCAGAACATCGACATCGTGGTCAAGGCCAACCAGCTGGAGAACGCACCGGCCCCGACCCAGATCTTCGACCGCAGCTTCCTGCCGGCCCGGGCAGACCGCCCGAGCGAACTGTGAGCGACGGGAGATACTGATGAATCTTGATCTGCAGGACAAAGTCGTTGTCATCACCGGCCCGGCCAAAGGTATGGGCCGGGCCATCACCCTCGCCTTCGCCCGCGAAGGTGCCCGACTGGTGCTGGCCGGGCGCGATCTGGACGCCATCGCCCCAGTCGCCCGGGAAGTCACCGAGCTGGGCAGTGAGGTAGAAGTAGTGCGCTGCGACATGACCCGCAGTACCGATGCCGAGGCCCTTGCGGCCGCGGCACTGAACTGCTTCGGCCGCATCGACGTGCTGGTCAACGTGGCCGGCGGCTCTGGCCCGATCGGCAAGACCGGCTGGGAGACCACCCAGAGCGAGTTCGATGAGATCGTTCAGCTCAACATGACCGGCTGCTTCAACACCATGCGCGCAGTGATGCCCGCGATGATCGAGCAAGGCAGCGGCAAGATCGTCAACGTTGGCGGCACCTTCGGCATGCGCGGTCGTGCTGGCCGCATGGCCTATTCCGCCTCCAAGTGGGGCCTGCGCGGCATCACCAAGAGCTTTGCGCTGGAGGCCGGCCCGCACGGTATCAACGTCAACTGCGTCGCCCCCGGCATGGTTGACGGCCCGCGCTTTCGCGACAAGGTGTGCGCCAACATGGCCGCCCAGCTGGATATCAGCCCGGAGGAAGCGGCCACCCGCCACGCCGCCGACTACGCGCTCAAGCGCGTTTCCACCGACCAGGACGTTGCCAATGCCTGCCTGTTTCTCGGCAGCGACGTCTCCCGCCAGATCACCGGCGTCGACCTCCCGGTCGATGGCGGCTGGGCCATGCTTTAGGAGTATTTGATGAACCAAGTTGACCTGCTGATTCGTGGTGCCCGCGTGGTATCAGACCACCAGATAATCGAGGCATCCGTTGCCATCGACGGCGAGAAGATCGTTGCCGTGGGCCGCGACGAGCTAATGCCGTCGGCACGCGAAGTCGTCCAGGCAGACGGCCTCTATCTGCTACCGGGCGCCATCGACAGCCATGTGCACTTCCGCGATCCGGGCTACGCCCATAAGGAAACCTGGAAGACCGGCTCGGCGGCTGCCGCCTGCGGTGGCGTGACCACCGTGTTCGACATGCCCAACACCAACCCGCCGACCGGCACTATCGAAGCCCTGCGCATGAAGCAGAAAGCGGCCGAATCCTCTTACGTCGACTACGGCATCCACGGCCTGTTGGGTGACGACACCGTCGGCCATCTGGAAGAGCTGATCGACGCCGGCTGCACCAGCTTCAAGGCCTTTGTCGGCAATACCTTCGGCAACCTGCCGGCGCCCACCGACGGCGCACTGCTGGAAGGCTTCGAGAAGCTGGCGCCACTGGGTATTCGTACCGTGGTACACGCGGAAAACTCGTCCATTCTCTCCCGTCGCCAGAAGCGCATGCAGGAAGCCGGGCGTATCGACGCCCTGGCGCACCTCGCCGCGCGCCCGGTGGTGGCCGAGATCGAGGCCATCGGCCGCGTGCTGACCCTGGCCGAGTGGACCGGCGCGCGCGTGCACATTGCCCACCACAGCGCCGCCGACTCGCTGTTTCTGATTCGTGAAGCCAAGCGCCGCGGTGTGGACGTGACCGTTGAGACCTGCCCGCAGTACCTGCTGCTCAACACCGACCATAGCGACCGGCTGGGCGGCATCCTGCGCCTGAACCCGCCGATCCGCGAACCCCGGCACAACCAGCCGCTGTGGGATGCGCTGATGGACGGCACCATCGACATGATCGCCACCGACCACGCGCCGCACGCCCCGGAAGAAAAGACCCGGGAGAACATCTGGGAGTGTGACTGCGGCTTCCCCGGCATCGAGACGCAGATGGCGCTGATGCTCACCGAGGTGAACCGCGAGCGCGCCAGCCTGATGGACTACGTGCGCTGGAGCTCCGTCAGCCCGGCCAAGGCCTGGGGCATCTACGGCACGAAGGGCGTGATCACCCCCGGCGCCGATGCCGACATCGCCATTGTCGATATGCAGCGCAGCGGCATCCTCTCGGAAAACCAGCTGCACAGCACCAGCAAGATCTCGCCCTGGCATGGTCGCCCGGTCAAGGGCTACCCGCTGCATACGCTGGTGCGCGGCAAGTTCGTTATGCGTAACGGCGAACTGGTCACCGAGGCCGCTGGCTGGGGCCGTTCGGTCAAAACCATCCAGCAGATGCCAACGCCGCGTCCACAGAACACCGAGCACTACACCAGCGCGATCCTGAGTACACCCGAGGGTGTGCGCCCGACCGCAGAGCCGCGGCGGTGAGCCGCTGGCCCATGACAACCCCGGCGCTCGACGCCGGGGACGTGCAACAGGAGCAACCCATGACTGACACCCCATCAGCCAGTGCCCAGCGCCCGATGATTGAGCTGTCCGACGTGACCGTGCGTTACGGCGGCAATGTCGTTGCACTGGACAACACCACCCTGCGCATCGACAAGGGCGATTTCGTCGCGCTGGTCGGTCCCAGCGGCTGCGGCAAGTCCACCATTCTCAAACTGGTCGCCGGCCTGCTGGAACCGACCGCCGGTGCTGCGATTGTCGGTGGCCGTGAAGTAGGCGCCATTGGCAGTCACGCCAAGCGGCTCGGCCTGGCCTTCCAGAACCCAACCATGCTGCCGTGGCTGAGTATTCTGGATAACGTAATGATCCCGCTGAAGATCGTCGAGCCGTTCCGCCAGGACTACCGCCGCAAGCGCAAGGGCGAGTTCCGCGAACGCGCCGAGGCACTGCTGGAGCAGGTCGGTCTGGCCGGGTTTGGCAACAAGCGGCCCTGGCAGCTGTCCGGCGGCATGCTGCAACGGGCGTCGTTGTGTCGAGCGCTGGTGCATGAGCCCGACATCCTGTTGCTCGACGAGCCTTTCGGCGCACTCGACCAGTTCACCCGCGAAGAGCTGTGGGACACCATGCAAGACCTGTGGATCAACCGCCGACCGACCGTGCTGCTGGTAACCCACGACCTGCGTGAATCAGCCTATCTGGCCAGCCGCATCTGCGTCATGAGTTCACGCCCCGGCCGCATCATCGAAGACCAGCGCGTGACCTTCGCCCGACCGCGCACGCTGGAATCCAGCTATCAGCCGGACTTCACCACTCTGGTGCAGCAACTGCGCATGAGCATTGCCGAGGCGCGTTCCCCCGGCAGCACGCAGAGCTCCGAGGCCCGCCGTCCGCTTGAAGAGGTATCCGTATGAACAAGCCCATGCCGCGCTGGCGGCGCAACCTGCTGTCGTTCTCCGCGATGATTGGTTTTTTTCTGCTCTGGGAAGTGCTGTGCCGCCTGCTCGGGGTTTCCGAGCTGGTACTGCCGGTACCCAGCCAGATCGCAGCAGTGCTGATCGACAAGATGCCGATCCTCTGGCCGCACACCCAGCAAACACTGATGACCACCCTGATCGGCTTCTTTCTCGGTGTGTTTATTGGCCTGCTGATCGGCGTGATCATCGGCTCCTCTCGGGTCGCCTACGACATCGCCTATCCGCTGCTGGTCGGCTTTTCCAGCATTCCCAAGGTCGCTGTGGTGCCAATCTTCGTGGTCTGGTTTGGCTCGGGCACCATCCCGGCGATTCTGACCTCGATGGTCATCGGGATCTTCCCGGTGGTGGTCAACGTGGCAACCGGTCTGGCAACCACCGAGCCGGAGCTGGAAGACGTGCTGCGCGTACTCGGCGCCAAGAAGCGCGACATTCTCTGGAACGTCGGCCTGCCGCGCACCCTGCCCTATCTGTTTGCCTCGCTGAAGATCGCCCTGACCTCGGCCTTCATCGGCACCGTGCTGGCAGAAACCGTGGCCTCCAACAAAGGCATCGGCAACGTAATGATGATTGCCAGCGGCAACTTCGACGTACCCCTGGTGTTCGCCGGCCTGTTCATTCTGGCTGCCCTGGGCGTCGCCCTGTACTCCGTCTCGGCACTGCTTGAAAACCGTTTCACCAGCTGGACCCAACGTGGAAAAGGCTCGGAGGCCGCATGAACCGCAATCCATCAATTAACAGCATTGCCGTGTTTTCCGGCTCCAACTTCGGCAGCCATGAGGACTACATCGAACAGGCCAAGAAACTGGGTCAGGCGATTGCCGAACGCGGTCAGACCATGGTTTACGGCGGCACCACCAAGGGCCTGATGGGCGTGGTGGCCGATGCTGCGCTGGACGCCGGCGGCGAGGTCATCGGTGTCATCACCGAGCGCCTGCGTGAGCGCGGCCACCTGCATCCGGGCCTGACCCGTCATGAGGTGGTCTCCGGTATGCGCGAGCGCAAGGCACGCATGGCCGAGCTGGCCGATGCCTTTGTCGCCCTGCCCGGCGGCCTCGGCACGCTGGAAGAGCTGTTTGAGGTCGCCACCCTGACCCAGCTGGCCGAGCATCAGAAGGCGCTGGCCTGCCTCAACGTGCGCGACTTCTTTGCCCCGTTGCGCGCCTTGCTGCTGCACGCCACGACCGAAGGTTTCATGAAGATCGAGCACTGCGACATGCTGATTCTTGAAGCCGACCCGCTCAAAGCGCTTGAGCAGATCGACCAGTGGCAAGCGCCAACCGTCACCAAATGGATCGGCCAGCCCGGCTCCTGACCCAAGGAAACCCTATGACCCGCATCAAGATCAGCGCCGGCGGCTTCGACTTTGTTGCCGAATGCCACCCCGACGCCCCCGACACCGTTGCTGCCTTTCTCAAGCTGCTGCCCTACCGCCAGAAACTGATCCACGTACGCTGGAGCGGTGAAGGCGCCTGGGTGCCGCTGGGCGACTATCAGCTCAAAAACGGCGAGCAGCCGATCGGCTTTGAAAACCACACCAGCCACCCCTCGGTTGGCGACGTGCTCTTCTATCCCGGTGGTTACAGCGAGACCGAGATCATCATGGCCTACGGCGCCTGCAGCTTCTCCAGCAAGCTCGGGCAGCTGGCCGGCAACCACTTTCTGACCATCATCGAGGGCCGTGAGAACCTGCGCGCCCTCGGCCTGAAGACCCTCTGGGAGGGCGCTCAGGACATCAGTTTCGAACTCGTCTGATCCATCTGACCGGACCTATTTGAAAAGGTACTGCCCATGAAAACGCGCGTCACCCGTCTGAGCGCCAGCTCGCCAGACGACATCTCTACCCTGGCCCAGGCCATCAGCAACGGCCAGATCGACCCCACCCGCGTCATTGCCGTGCTCGGCAAGACCGAAGGCAACGGCTGCGTAAACGACTTTACCCGCGCCTTTGCGACCAGCACCCTGCGCCGTTTCTTTGCCCAGCAACTGACCCTGTCGGAAGCCAAGGTTGAGGAGCGTATTGCCTTTGTCATGTCCGGTGGCACCGAAGGCGGTCTGAGCCCGCACTGGCTGGTATTTGAAGTCGACAGCAGCGAGCAGAACGCCGATTACAGCCTGCCTGGCCTGGCGGCCGGCGTTGCCTTTACCCGCGACTTCAAACCGGAAGAAATCGGCCGCCTGGAACAGGTCATGGAGACCCGCGACGCGGTACGCCGCGCCATGGCAAGCGCCGGCATCGAGCGCGAAGATGATGTGCACTTTGTGCAGATCAAATGCCCGCTGCTGACCGCCTCGCGCATCAGCGAAGCGGCCTCGCGCGGGCACACTACTGCCTGCCACGACACCTACGAGTCGATGGGCTATTCGCGCGGTGCCTCAGCACTGGGCGTGGCCGTAGCGCTGGGCGACCTGACGGCAGAGCAGCTGAGTAACGAAAAGATCTGCAGCGACTGGTCCCTCTACTCCACCCGCGCCAGCACCTCGGCCGGTATCGAGCTGCTGCGTAACGAAGTGCTGGTGCTGGGCAACGCCGCCGGCTGGGACCCGGCCTACCGCATCGGCCACGCGGTCATGGAAGACGCTCTGGATACCGCCGCCATCGACCGCGCCCTGGCCAGCATGCCCGGTGGCGCGCAACTGACCATCACGCCCGACAACCTGACCGGCCTGCTGGTCAAGGCCGAGCCCTCAGCGTCAGGTGAGATTCGCGGCAATCGCCACGTGATGAGCGACGACAGCGACATCAACGGCTCGCGCCACGCCCGCTCGCTGGTTGGCGGCGTACTGGCCGGCAGGCTCGGCGACACCCGGTTGTTTGTGTCTGGCGGCGCCGAGCATCAGGGGCCCAACGGCGGCGGCCCGCTGGCGTTGATTCTGCACCCGTAAAGCTGCGCTAGAAACGACAAAGCCCCGCAGATGCTGGGCTTTGTTGTACTCGCTAAAGACTGTACTTCAGCCGGCGCGATAGCTGCGCCGGGCGGCTTCCAGCATCGACAGGCTGATCTTGTGCACCGACTGGCGGCTTTGTTCGATATGCGTGCAGAGCAGGCGCTGAGCCACATCGCGCTGGCGTTCGAGCAGGGCCTGCAGAATCAGGGCGTGTTCTTCGTAGGTTTTTTCGATGCGCTGGGCCTGATAGAAATCCAGACGACGCACGATACGGATGCGCTCGCACACTTCCTGATGCATCCGCGCGGCCTCACCGTTGCCGGCAATGCGCACCAGCTCGCAATGAAACTGTTCATCCAGCTCGGCCATGATCTGCATGCCGTCTTCGCGCTGATCGGCCGGCACCATCCAGGTAGCGCAGAGCGGCTGCAGCCGGTCTTGGATATCGGCGGCAGCGCAGAGCCTGTCCAGTGCCGCGCACTCCAGAGTGATACGTACCTCGTACAGCTCATCGATTCGTTCAAAGTCCAGCGGCTTGACCGACCAGCCCCGGCGCAGCCCCACCTCCAGATAGCCTTCGCGCTCTAGCCGATACAGCGCATCGCGCACCGGCGTACGTGAGACCTGATAGCGCTCGGCTATCTGGTTCTCGCTGAAGCGGTCGTGGGGCAGCAGAACAAAGTCAAAGATGTCCTGCTTGACCCGCTGGTATACCTGATCGGCCAGGGAAACTGCCTGCAGTTGCGCCATGTGCGCTTATTCCTGAAGAGAAGACAGATCGATACTGACATGCGCGGCAACCACCTGCCAACGCCCGTCAATTCGCGCCCAGGTCTGCATCTGACGGCCAACGCGGGCGGTCTCGCCGTCGCGGAACTGGGTGCTGACGGTGGCGTAATCCTCACCAAAGGTGCTGACCACGGTGTTGTAGAGTTCGCGGCCGGGGCCAACCGGCACGCACACCCGGCGGTAATCGGCAATCGCCTTGGCGCCGTAGAGGTTCTCGGCCACGCCGTAGCGCACGGTATGTTCGCTGTCCCAGAAGTAGTGGTCCAGGGTGTCCATTTCGTTGACCAGTAGCGCCCGCTCGTAGTCGATAAAGGCCTCGGTGACTTCACGCACGACGTAGGGCAGGTTTATTTCAGTCATTACTCACTCCAAGGCTTGCCTGCAGCTGCTGCAGGTGGGCAACACGGCCAACAATCCCGCCTTGGGCGGTAATCATGGCCAACGTTGCCTGTTTGAATTCGGGAAAATAGCTCTCTGTCGCCTCATCGATCAGCAGGCAGCGATAACCGCGATCTTTGGCCTCACGCATGCTGGTCTGCACACAGACTTCGGTGGTCACACCAGCAAAGATCAGGCTGTCGATACCCTGCTGTTGCAGTCGCTCGTGCAGGCCGGTGGCGTAGAACATGCCCTTGCCCGGTTTGTCGATCACCCACTCGCCGGCCAGCGGCGCAACCGCTTCCAGAATCTGGTTGCCCGGCTCGCCACGCACCAGAATTCGGCCCATGGGACCAACATCACCAATCTGTATGCCAGCCGGCCCACCAGCGCGCTTGGCGGGTGGGCAGTCAGACAAGTCCGGCAGGTGCGACTCACGGGTATGAATCACCAGCAGACCGGCTTGTCGCGCGATGTCCAGCAGCTGCTGCACCGCCGGGATGATAGCCGCGAGCGGTGTGACATCGTTACCCAGCGCCGCACCAAAGCCGCCGGGTTCGATAAAGTCGCGCTGCATGTCGATGACCACCAGCGCGGTACGCTCGGGGTCAAAGGCAAAGGTGTCGGGTACCGCTGTTACCTCAATCATCCTGCCACCTGCTGAGCCGCTTGCTCGGTACCGGCCATATAGCGGCCAAGCACCTGACGCTCGGCCGCTGCGGGGACGGTTTCGTGGTTTATTTCGCCGTCGTGGATAACCAGAATCCGGTCCGATAGCTCCAGTAGTTCATCCAGGTCTTCGCTGAGCAGCAGCACGGCGGCGCCACGGTTGCGCGCCTCCAGCAGGCGCCGGTGAATCAGCGCCACAGACGCAAAGTCCAAGCCGAACACCGGGTTGGAAACGATCAGCACCGCTACATCCTCGGTCAGCTCGCGGGCCAGCACGGCGCGCTGCACGTTGCCACCAGACAGCGTGCCGATGGGCCGGTCCGGATCATCCGGGCGCACCTGAAAGCGGCTGATCAGCTCGCGCGCGCGCTCCCGAATGGCCCGGCGGTTGATCAGCCAGCCACTGCGGCACAGCGGAGCATGGTCGTAGTCACGCAGGGCCAGGTTCTCCGCCACGCTCATGCCAGCGATGCAGGCGTTGCGTAGCGGCTCTTCCGGCAGGCTGTAGACCTTTTCCCGCTGCATTTCGACGCGGCTGGCAGCGTAGGGCCGGCCATTGACGCGCACCTCACCCGAGCTGGTCGGGCGTTGGCCAAGCAGGGCTTCGGTCAGCTCGCGCTGGCCGTTGCCGGAAATGCCGGCGATACCGACGATTTCGCCCGGTAGCACCGACAGCGAAACGCCCTTGACCGCTAGGGTGCCACGGTCATTGGCAACCTTCAGGTTACTGACCTCCAGCCCCGGCGTGCGCTCGGCCAGATACTCCACCCGCTCCAGCGCAGTCTGTTGTTCGCGGTTCTCGCCCATCATCCAGGCTGACAGCTCGGCCTCGTCGGTATCGGCCACCGCCTTGCTGCCGACCAGTTTGCCGCGCCGAAGCACCGTGACGTCGTCGGCAAAGCGCATGACCTCACCAAACTTGTGGGTGATCATCAGCACAGACAGCTCGCCGGCATGCGCCAGTTGCTGCATCAGCCCCAATACTTCCTCGGCCTCCTGCGGCGTCAGTACCGAGGTGGGCTCGTCGAGAATGATGAACCGCCGATCCAAATACAGCTGCTTGAGGATTTCCAGTTTCTGCTTTTCGCCAGCGGCCAGCGAGCTGACCGCGCGCTCAACATCCAGCTTGAACGGCATGCGCGCCATAAAGGCCGCCAGCGCTGCGCGCTCCTGTTTCCAGTCAATCGCCCAGGGCAGCTCGCCGCGCGAGAGCACCAGGTTTTCCGCCACGCTCAGGCCGGGGGCGACGGTGAAGTGCTGGTACACCATGCCGATGCCCAGCGCGTGCGAATCACGGGGCGAGGCGATGCTCTGCTCCCGGCCGCCCACCAGCACACTGCCCTCATCCAGCGGGCCATAACCGACGATGCCCTTGACCAGCGTGCTCTTGCCCGCGCCGTTCTCACCCAGCAACGCGTGGACAGTGCCGGCACGGACCTGCATGGAGACGTCATCCAGCGCGCGAAAGCTGCCAAATACCTTGCCAGCGCCGATGGTTTCCAGACTCAGGGCGCGCATAGTCACCCCCGCTTGAGGCAGTCGAGCAGCATGGCCGAATCGCCAATAGCGCCAAACACGCCGCCCTGCATCTTGACCATGCTTAGCGCCGCCAGGTGGTTGGCGTGATCGGTCGCGCCGCAGCAGTCTTCCAGCAGGATGCACTCAAAGCCGCGGTCGTTCGCTTCACGCATGGTGGTGTGCACGCAGACGTCCGTGGTGATGCCGGCCAGAATGATGTTCTCGATGCCACGGGTACGCAGGATCAACTCCAGATCCGTGGCGCAAAACGAGCCTTTGCCCGGCTTGTCGATAATGATTTCGCCGTCGATCGGCGCCAGCTCCGGGATGATCTCCCAGCCCGGCTCCCCACGTACCAGAATGCGCCCGCATGGGCCGGTATCCCCGATACCGGCGCCAATGCGCTGCGAACGCCAGCGCTTGTTCGCCGGCAGATCAGACAGATCAGGGCGATGCCCTTCACGGGTGTGGATGATCCAGAAGCCCTGCTCGCGCAGCACCTCCAGCACCCGACTGATCGGCTCGATCGGCGCGCGGGTCAGCGACAGGTCGTAGCCCATCGAGTCGACATAACCGCCCTTGCCGCAGAAGTCGGTCTGCATGTCGATCACGATCAGCGCAGTGTTCTCAGGCGTCAGGTTGCCGTTGTAGGGCCAGGGATAGGGCGCAGACTGCAGATAACGTTCGCTCATGGCTCAGTTGTCCTCGGCCGGTTGAAAGGTGCGTTCAGGGGTGTCAAAGCCGCAGGAGGTGCCGTCGGTATGCACCACCTCGTCTTCCCAAGGCAGGCGGTATTTGCCGGCAACCAGGTCGTGCATGTAGCTGTAGGGCGCATCCTGCGCGCCACCTTTGACGGCCGTATAGCCGCGGTGGCCGAACTGGTAGATGTTGTTCTCCACACCCCAGTGAATGCGCGCCTCGCGCACCAGGTCTGGGCGCATTTCACAGCTGACAATCTCGTCGGCGCGGCCGCCGCCGACCGCCATCGGCGTGCCGTCAAAGTCGACAAACATGGCCTCGCCCATGGAGTCGAAGGTGCCGTCCGAGCCGCACATGCAGACGCTGGCGGTCTGCATCAGGTTGCAGAAGCTGTTGGCCTGGTTGGTGATCTGCCAGGAGTGGCGAATCGGCGCGGTGTAACCGGCGGTGCGAATCATGATCTCCGCGCCCTTGTAAGCGCACTCGCGGGCCATCTCGGGGAACATCCCATCGTGGCAGATAATCAGCGCCAGCTTGCTGCCCTTGGGCCCGTCACAAACCGGAATACCCAGGTTGCCCGGCTCCCACGGTTCGACCGGGACCCACGGATGCAGCTTGCGGTAATACAGCTGAATCTCGCCCTGATCGTTGACGATGATACCGCTGTTGTAGGGGTTGCCGTTGGGGTTGGCTTCCATGATCGAGAAGCAGCCCCAGATCGCGTTATCGACGCAGGCCTGACGCAGCGCGGCTACTTCCGGCCCGTCGAGGGTGCACATGATGTCGTCGGAGGTATCCATCGACAGGCCGTGCAGCGAGTATTCCGGGAACACGATCAAATCCATACCGGCGACGCTGCGACGCGCCTTGCCGACCATGGCAACGACCTTTTGGGTCTGCTCCCACAGCTCTGCGCGGGTATGCGGATCAGGCAACGCCAGTTGCGCCAGACCGATGACAACGCCGTTCGGCGACTTGTTGAGACCACCCAGACCACTGGACATAGTTAGCTCCTATCGAGTCAGACTGAGTTCGCCCGGGGCGCCACTCAGGGTTTGATTGGGACGGCAGGTGATGAACATCACCGCCAGCGTGAGTGCATAGGGTGCAGCGGCAAACAGGTAGTAACCGGCGCTGATGCCGACCGATTGCAGGGCCGGGCCAATGGCGCCGGCAGCGCCGAACAGCAAGGCGGCCCACAGACAGCGCAGCGGTTGCCAGCGGGCAAAGATCACCAGTGCCACGGCCATGATCCCCTGCCCGCTCGACAGTCCCTCGTTCCAGCTGCCGGGGTAATACAACGACAGATAGGCGCCGCCGATACCGGCCAGAAAACCACCAGCGGCAGTCGCGGCAATGCGCACCAGCACCGGGCGGTAACCCAGCGCCCGAGCGGACTCGGCGTGATCACCGACCAGCCGCAACATCAGCCCCCAGCGGGTGCTGCGCAGGCCCCAATGCAGCACAAAGGCCAGCGCCACGCCGATAAAGAACAGCACGTTGATACTGAGCGCCGAGCGCACCCGCTCGTCATCGCTCCAGTCACCCAGCCCGATGGCCACCAAAGACGGGGCCTGTGGCTGGATAAAGTTTTTGCCGAGGAAGAAGGCCAGGCCGGTGCCCAGCACCATCAGCGCGATCCCCACCGCAATGTCGTTCACCCGCGGGAGTGAGCAGATCGCCCCATGCAAAAGCCCGAGCAGCAAACCGGTGCCGCCGGCGGCCAACACGCCCGTCCAGGCCGAACCGCTCAGGTAGGCCACGGCGTAACCGGCCATCGCGCCACTGACCAGAATGCCTTCCAGGCCCAGGTTGATGCGCCCGCTCTTTTCCGTCAGACACTCACCGAGGCTGACAAAGATGAAGGGCGTACCGACACGAATGGCGCCGGCCAGCAGCGCCAGAAAGAAAGTTGCCAGATCAAGATCAGCCATGTTGCAACGCCCCCTGCGCCTGTATTGCACGTTCGTTCAGACGCAGCCGCCAGGCGACAATGCGCGGGGTCAATGCTTCCCAGGCCAGCAGGCTGGTAAACAGAATCCCCTCCAGGATCAGTGTGGTGGCGTCCGGCAGACCGAGCCGACGCTGCAAAAGACTGCCACTGGCCTCAATGCCGCCAAGCAGGATGGCGCAGGCAATGATCGCCAGCGGGTTGTGCCGTGCCGCAAAGGCCACCAGAATGCCGCTGGCGCCGTAGCCGGCGATAATCGCCGCGTTGGCGCTGCCCTGCACTGCGGCCACCTCAAACATACCGGCCAGGCCAGCACAGGCGCCGCCCAGCACACAGGTCAGAATCACCAACCGGTCTACCGGCAGGCCGATCATGCGTGCGGTGCGTACGTTGCCGCCCACTACCTGCAGCGAGAAGCCGGTGACGCTGTTGCGCACCAGCACTTGCGCAAGAATGCAGGCGATAACGCCGACCACTAGCCCCCAGTGAACCTGAAAGGCATCGCTGATCGGGCCGATCATCACGCTGTCATCCAGCGGTATGGTTGAGGGCTTGTTGAGACTGGCCGGATCGCGCAGCGGGCCTTCGACCAGCTGGTTGAAAATGGCGATGGCCACGTAGGAAAGCAGCAGGCTGCCGATGGTTTCGTTCAGGCCGCGTTTCTGACGCATCCAGCCATTGAGGCCAATCCAGAAACCACCCACCACCATGGCCGACAGTGCCATGCACAGCAGCAACAGCGTCACCGGCATGGCCGGCAGCCACAGCGGCGTCACCGCTGCGGCCAGCCCACCGAGCACCAGCGCGCCTTCACCGCCGATGATGATCAAGCCAGCCCGCGCCGGCAGCGCGACACACAGGGCAGTGAGCATCAGCGGCGCGGCGCGCTGCAGCGTATTTTCCCAGGCGAAGGCCGAGCCGAACGCCCCTTGTACCACCAGCTGACAGGCCTGCCAGGCAGGCTTGCCCTGCACTGCCAGAAACAGCATGAACAGCACAAAGGTCGTCAGCGCAGCGAGCAGGGTTGGCAGACCGGGGAGCAACAGTCCCCCGGCCCGATAGATCGCATTGCGAGGTTTCATCAGCTACCTCAAATCTGGCCGCGTACGCCTTCGACCAGATAGTCCATGCTCTCCAGCACGACATCGGTCTGACCCAGCGCAGTGCCGGCGGCGATCACCTCGTTGCCCTGATTGTCCTTCAGCGGGCCGCGGAAGATGGAGTACCCGCCGGCCAGCATCTCCGCCTTGACAGCGTCAGCGCGTGCCTTGGCCTCATCGCTGACCAGCGGCCCGTAGGGCGAGGTCTTGACGAAGCCTTCCTTCAGGCCGCCCCGCAGGAAGTTGATCATCGGCTGACCTGCCTGCGACGCCGCCACGTGGGCGCGGTACGGGGTTTCCCAGTTCCACTCGGCACCGGTCAGGTAGCCGTTGGGCGCCAGCGCGGATTGATCGGCGTGATAGCCACAGGTCATGGCGCCGCGTTTCTCGGCAGTCTCCACGATGACCTTGGGGCCATCGACGTGGCAGGTCAGCACGTCACAGCTTTGGTCGATCAGGCTGTTGGCCGCTTCGGCTTCCTTGATCGGCAAGGACCAGTCACCGGTAAAGATCACGGTGGTAGTGATCTCCGGATCTACCGATCGCGCGCCCAGGGTAAAGGCGTTAATGTTGCGCAGCACCTGCGGTACCGGCTTGGCGGCGATAAAACCGAGTTTCTTGGTCTTGCTGGCAAACCCGGCAACCACACCGTTGAGGTACTGGCCTTCATCGATGTAACCAAAGAAGCTGCCAGCATTGGTCGGGTGCACGCCCTCGGTCCACAGGCCGCCACAGTGGGCGAAGTGCACATCCGGAAAGCGCTCAGCCATCTTGATGACGTGGGGGTCGAAGTAACCGAAGGAGGTCGGGAAAATCAGAGTAGCGCCGTCCTGACGGATCATCGCCTCCATCGACTTCTGCACCGCGACCGTCTCGGGCACGTTCTCTTCTTCAATCACCACCACATTCGGCAGCGTCTTGATGATGGCGGCCGCCTCGGCGTGCGCCTGGTTGTAGCCAAAGTCGTCCCGCGCACCAACGTAGATAAAACCAACCACCAGCGGCTGGTCGGAGGCACGGGCAAAGCTGAACGGCATTGCCGCCGTCACGCCAATCAGTCCGGCCAGTTTCAATAATGTGCGACGATCAATATTCGACATGAAGAGCTCCTTTTTGCGTGTGCGGCTAGCGGAATTCAGCTCGCTGGACACGCGTATGACTTTGAATACCATCTTGTATACCAGCAGGCATGCAAGCATTCTTTGTGCCAGAAGCTGAAAGCCTCAGAGTTACGGGGTACCCACTCTAGGCATCGCGCTGCTTACGCACCCATAAAGTGCAAAAGCAAGCATGGCGCACCACGACTGACCGCTCTAGATCAAGCCATACAGCGCATATTCTGCAACTGCGCCGATTTGCGGGAGTGACCGCAGCGCGGGCCTGACAAGATCGTGGCCGTCGCAAGCTCTCCCGGAAAAGGGCTTGCCTGGCTGCGTTCAGCCGGAGCTCCGCAGCGCTTGAATTCACCCGAGCAGATGCGCACAATGCTGGACATTCAACCAGTATCCAATTCAAGCCATGCCCGCTTTGCTCGCGACCGACTTCTACTACCTGCGCAACTTCGAATTTGTTCTGGAGTGGGTGGGTGCGCGCTATGACGATCTGCTGAGTGAGCAGGAGCGCCGGTTTGTTCGGCATTTTCCGACTCTGCCCGAGCGCTCACGGGCGCTGCTGGTGCGCTTGATCATGCGCAAGGGCGATCATTTCCGCGTCAGCCGGCTGCGCTATGACGAGATCGGCGATATTGAGTCCGCGGCACAGCCTCTGCTGGATCTGAACTGGTTGTCCGCAGAAGACCCCATCGATGTATCCAGCCTCGCCAAACTACTGCTGAAGACGGAATTGGCGTCACTGGATCTGGGCGCTGAACAGGCCGGCAAGGGCAAGCTGGGCAAGCAGGCGCTGATCGATGCATTGCTGGCCGGCAATCACGCACCAAGGCCCTGGCACGCCTGGCCAGGCATCCCGACAGACAATGTCTTGAGCCTGCAGATCAGCAATCTGTGCGACCGGTTCAGGTTGCTGTTTTTCGGCAATCTGGCGCAGGACTGGAGCGAGTTCGTGCTGACCGAACTCGGCCTCCAGCAGTACGAGTCGGTGCCGTTTCCGGCCCATTCGCGCAGTTTTCATCAGCCAGGCGATGTTGACCAGTACCTCTATCTCAGGCGCTGCCGGGAGGAGCTTGAGGCCGGCGGCGACGCCATGACGATTGTCGACCAGCTCTCGCATTTCACTACCAGCAACCCCTGGATCGAACGCCGGCATCAGCGTTTGCGCTTTCAGCTTGGCCAGCAGTTGGAACGCGAGCAGCAACTGGAGCAGGCGCTGGCACTCTACCTCCAGAGCAGCCACAGCGAGGCGCGCCAGCGGGCAATCAGGCTGCACGAACGGCTGGAGCAATACGAACAGGCCTACGCGCTGGCAACCACGGCGCATGCGGCGCCGCACACTGCGAGCGAGCAGCAGTTGGTAGAGCGGGCATTAAAACGGCTGGGGCGCAAACTCCAGCAACCGGTGCCCCGGCCCCTGCCGGAGCCCGAAACGAAAACCACGCAACTGATACTGCCGGGGCCGGACCCGCAGGGTGTTGAGCTGGCTGTTGCCGCCCATCTGGCTGCGCCGGATGCACCGGTGTTCTACGTCGAGAATGCGTTGATCGGCAGTCTGTTTGGCCTGCTCTGCTGGGAGGCGATTTTTGCCCCCCTGCCCGGCGCCTTCTTCCACCCGTTCCAGAGCGGGCCAGCCGATCTGTACGACGCCGACTTTGCCGACCGTCGCGCCGCGCTGTTCGATGCCGCGCTGGCCCGGCTGGACGATGGCAGTTACCGCGAGCATATTCGCGGCATCTGGCAGCAGAAACAGGGGCTGCAGTCGCCCTTTGTGTTCTGGGGGCTGCTCGATGAGACACTGCTGGAACTGGCTTTGCAGTGCATCCCTGCCCGCCACCTGCGGCTCTGGTGTGAACGCATGCTCAGAGACATCCGCGCCAACCGCGCCGGCATGCCCGACCTGATCCAGTTCTGGCCCGCCGAGCAGCGCTATTGCATGGTCGAGGTCAAAGGGCCCGGCGATCGCCTGCAGGACAACCAGCGCCGCTGGCTGGCGTTTTGTGCCGAGCACGACATGCAGGTTGAAGTAGTGCATGTGCAGTGGGAGAGGCCATGAGCTATCAGGTTGCCGTGCGCGCGCTGTGCGAATTTACCGCCAAGCAGGGCGATCTGGACCTGCGCTTTACCCCGGCGCCCACCGCGCAGGAAGGTATCGCCGGGCACCAGACCGTGGTCTCACGCCGCGGCGCGGGCTACCTCAGCGAGCTGACGCTGGCAGGCAGCTATCCCGGTTTGCTGGTAGCAGGACGGGCCGACGGCTATGACCCCGAGCAAAATCTGCTGGAAGAGATCAAAACCCACCGCGGCGACATCAGCCGCATCCCGGACAACCATCGGGTGCTGCACTGGGCGCAGGCCAAGGTCTACGGCTGGCTACTGTGTGCCGAGCTGGAATTGGAAGAGGTCGATCTGGCGGTGGTTTACTTCAACGTGGTCACCCAAAAGGAAACCGTCTTTCGTGAGACGTTTGCCGCCGACGCGCTACGCCAGTTCTTCGCCCAGCAGTGCGACCGCTTCATCGCCTGGGCCCGGCAGGAAACCCATCACCGTGGTGCCCGCGACCAGCAGCTGCAGCAACTGACCTTCCCCTACCCCAGTTTCCGTGCCGGCCAGCGCCAACTGGCCAAGGCGGTTTACCGCGCGGCGCGTGACGGCAAGACGCTGATGACCCAGGCCACCACCGGCATCGGCAAGACGCTCGGCACCCTGTTCCCGCAGCTCAAGGCGATGCCGGAGCAGCAGGTGGATCGGCTGTTTTTTCTCACTGCCAAGACGCCCGGTCGTCAGCTCGCGCTAGACGCCCTGCAAAGCCTGCGTGCGCACAGCGAGACACCACTGAACCTGCGCGTACTGGAGCACATCGCCCGCGACAAGGCCTGCGAGCACCCGGACAAGGCCTGCCACGGAGAATCCTGCCCGCTCGCCGAAGGCTTCTACGACCGCTTGCCGGCCGCCCGTGCCGAGGCCGTTGCCGAACACTGGCTCGATCAGACCGCCGTGCGCCGCATCGCCGTGAAACACCGTATCTGCCCCTACTACCTCAGCCAGGAGCTGTGCCGCTGGTCTGATCTGGTGGTAGGCGACTACAACTACTATTTCGACATGACCGCCCTGCTCTACGGGCTGACAGTCCTCAATGACTGGCGCGTCACCGTACTGGTCGATGAAGCCCACAACCTGATTGATCGCGCCCGCGGCATGTTTACCGCTGAACTGGATCAGGGCGTATTCAACACCCTGCGCAAACAGGCCCCGGCGAAGCTGAAAGCACCGCTGGACCGGGTCGCCCGGCACTGGAATGCATTGCACCGCGATCAGACCGAGGACTATCAGATCTACCCGGCGATTGCCGACCTGTTCATTCTCAGCCTGCAGAAAGCCGTCAGCGCCATTACCGAACATCTGACAGACCAGCCCGATGGCAATGCCAACGCGCTGATTCTGTTCTACTTCGACGCCATGCTGTTCTGTCGTCTGGCCGAAGCCTACGGTCCGCACTCACTGTTCGACATCACCCGCCATGCCGGCGCCAGTGGCCGCCGCACCCTGTCGACCCTGTGTCTGCGCAACATGGTGCCGGCTCCGTTCCTGCAGCAGCGCTTCACCACCGCCCATAGCACCACGCTGTTTTCTGCGACCCTGAGCCCGGCCCATTACTACCGGGATCTGCTCGGGCTGCCCGAGGACAGCCAGTGGCTTGAAGTCGAGTCGCCGTTCCATGCCGATCAGCTCAGCGTCTCGGTCATCCGCAACCTGTCTACCCGCTATCAGCACCGCACTGCCAGCCTGCAACCGATCAGCGAACTGATGGCCGAGCAGTTTGCCCGCCAGCCCGGCAACTATCTGGCCTTCTTCAGCAGCTACGCCTACCTCGAACAGGTCGTGGAGAAGTTCCAGCACCTGTACCCGGATATCCCGGTCTGGACTCAGTCGCGCAGTATGAATGAGGGGGAGCGCAGCGCTTTCCTGGCGCGTTTCCATGAGCACGGCCAAGGCATCGGCTTCGCCGTGCTCGGCGGGGCCTTTGGCGAGGGCATCGACCTGCCGGGGCGTCGTTTGATCGGCGCCTTTATCGCGACCCTCGGGCTACCGCAGATCAACCCGGTCAACGAAGAAATGCGCGAGCGGCTGGAGGTCATGTTCAACGGCAGCGCTGGCAGCGGATACGAATACGCCTACCTGTATCCAGGGCTGCAAAAGGTAGTGCAGGCGGCCGGACGAGTCATTCGTACAACGGAGGATCAGGGCGTGGTCTATCTGCTCGACGACCGCTTCGGCCAGCGTACGGTGCGCGAGCTGCTGCCGCGCTGGTGGAGGATCGGCACCCGCAGCCTCACATTGAACAAGATGAGTTAGAAAAAACCTCTAATTAATTGATTTAAATTTAAATACGGAAGAAATATCAGGCCATCATTCCCCCTTTAATTCGCCCGCACTGTCATGCCATTGCCACCAACGTAGCGGATTGAACGCGACACAGATGCAAGGTAACCGAGGCAGCCGCAGAGGTGTAAAAGTTGCAATTTTCTGCTCAAATCGGGTTTTCCATGGCAGGAGCCCGAGCCAATGCAGGCAAAACTTGAACAACGATCCTTTCTGCTGATGCTGGTCGTTGTAACCTTGCTGTTTCTCTATCTGCTCAAACCCTTTTTCGGCGCCGTCTTCTGGGCATGCGTGATTGCATTGCTGTTCCACCCATTGCAGCTGCGCTTGAGCAAGCGCTGGAGCGGCCGGGACAACATGGCAGCCCTGGCGACCCTGACGGTGTGCATGGCGTTGTGCATCCTGCCAGCGGTATTCGTTATCACCTCGTTTGTTCAGGAAGGCCATGCCCTTTATGAACGGGTACAGACCGGCAAGCTGGACCCGGCAGCGATCATGGAAAAGCTGAAGACCAGCTTCCCGTTGGTCGAAAGCCTGTTTCACCGTCTCAACATTGACCTGGAAGGCGTCAAGGCCCTTGCCACCAACGCCGCCGTTACCTCAAGCCGCTTCCTCGCCCAGAACGCGTTCCAGCTGGGCCAGGGCACATTGAGCTTTTTCGCCAGTCTGGCGCTGATGCTCTATCTGGCGTTCTTCCTGCTGCGCGACGGTCCAGAGCTGGTACGCATGCTGGTTCGTGCCCTGCCGCTGGGTGACGAGCGCGAATACCAGCTATTCGGGAAGTTTGCCGAGGTCACCCGGGCGACGGTCAAGGGCAACCTCGTGGTCGCCGCAGTTCAGGGCGCACTGGGCGGGCTGATCTTCTGGGCTTTGGGCATCCCCGGTGCGCTGCTCTGGGGTGTGGTAATGATGATGTTGTCGCTGATCCCGGTGGTCGGCGCCAGCCTGATCTGGGGCCCCGTCGCGATCTATCTGTTGGCAATCGGGCACTGGACCCAGGGCATTATCCTGATCGCCTTCGGCGCGCTGGTAATCGGCCTGGTCGACAACCTGCTGCGCCCGCTGCTGGTTGGCCGTGATACCAAGCTGCCGGACTATCTGGTGCTGTTGTCTACCCTCGGCGGCTTCGCCCTGTTCGGCATCAACGGCTTTGTCATCGGGCCCTTGATTGCAGCGCTGTTTATTGCCTTCTGGCAGATCTTTGCCGAGGAGTTCAACCCGCTGGCCGAAGCACCGGCACAGAAGCCGGCGCCGCAGGCCGATGACCCGCAGTAGCGGGAGCTCACTCGCTTCCGGTCGCCGTTCGGAACGGGCACTAGCTGCCCGTCTGAACGGGCGTCCATGGCACCACCCGATTACGCCCCTGCGCTTTGGCAAGGTAAAGCGCCCGATCCGCAAGATTGAACCAGTTATCAACATCGTGCAGACCATCAAAAAAGTCGCAGTAGCCGATGCTGACGGTAATGCCGATTTCGATGTCGTCGTCGAGCTGGATGCAGCACGCCTGCAGCGATAGCCGAAATCGCTCCAGCACATCGAGCGCATTTGTTTCTGACGTCTGGGTCAGCAACACCGCAAACTCCTCTCCCCCTACCCGCGCATGCACATCCGACCGCCGAACCGCATCGGATAGTGTCTGGGCAAATACCTGCAGAACCCTGTCTCCCGCCTGATGACCGAACTTATCGTTTACAGACTTGAAAAAATCGATATCCATGACCGCCAGCGAGACCTGCTGGCCATAGCGCAATGCCTGCTCGAACAGACTGTCGGCCATGCTGAAAAACAATTTGCGATTGGCCAGTCCTGTGAGGGCATCATGGGTTGCCTCACGCAACAGCGCAGCTTCGGCTAAAGCGCGCTGCTCTTCCAGCTGGCGGGCGCGGATCATGGTGCCCAGCACGCTCGCGAACGGTGCCAGCAACTCAATCTGTTCGCCGCTGTAACCACCCTCCCGGTTGCCAACCGCAATCATCCCCACAGCCTCACCATTGAATCGCAGCGGAATGCCCAGGAAATTATCAATCGACGGATGCCCGGACGGCTGCCCCCGACTGGCCGGATGACGGCTGACCATATCGGTGCAGACCACTGTATTGTGGGTTACCACATGGCCAAACAGATTGTTGAGCGAGTGAAAGCGCAGGGACTGCCCCTCGGCCCGGTGGGAGGCATACCAGGCGCGACTGGCGTCATCCCAGCTGATATTGGAGATGCTGGGCACCTCCAGATACTGCGAGCCGTCTTCGCTGTTACGCAGAATGCCGATAAAGCCGACCTGACTGTCCGTTATTGCCAGCAGCGGCTCAAACAATCGGTCGCAGGCCGACACCAGACTCTGATCCACCAGAAAGGCCTGCTGAACCTCGGCCGCCAACGACATCAATTGCTGCTGGCGCAGATCCAATAGCTCAAGTCGTCTCAGTTCAGTCACATCCCGAATACTGCCGCACAGCCGTGCATACACCCCCTGTTCCTCCGCTGGCAGTGATGCTGCTGCAACCACGATCCAGCGGTAATTATCCCTACCGACGCTGACGCGCAGTTCTACTTCGTGAATTTCGCTGGTAGAGCGACTGAACGATCTGCTTCGCACCAGATCAATCAGTCGCTGCCGATCACCCTCATGCACCCGCGCCAGGCATGCGTCCAGTGACAGCTCGCAGGCATGTGCGCCCACCCCCAGCCACTGCGCAAGACGCTCGCACAGGGCTATGAACGAATCACCCGGATACCATTCCCACACCCCTATGCAGGCGGTTTCCAGTGCGGTCAGCAGACGCTGACCAGCTTCGTGCTCGGCGCGCTCTCCGTGCTTCAGTGGGGTAACGTCCTGCAAGTGCACCCGCACCAGTCCGGGCCCCGGACGCACACCGTCGGATGACAGCAGTATCCAGCGCTCGCCAATCAGAAAGATCATCTGGCGACGTCTGTTGCGACCTTTCGACAACTGGATAAACAGCTCATAAAGACGCCGGGCAGACAGCGGTGAAACCAGCAGACCGAGCCCGGCCCCCTGCGTGATCCGCATCGCGGTGTCAGGCCCGACGACCGCATCCAGCGCGCCATCCCACTCGGCGAGCAAATAAGGTGAGGCAAGGTGGATGACCACCTCGGCGTCGTGGCGCAATTCTTCCTTGTTGCCGCTCATGTGCCTGGCCATTGCACACATCCCTAATTGACTCAAATCCGCTCTTTACAACGAGTCGGTGCACACACTGATCTCCGCGTCAGCACTGCTTGCGGAGGTCAAACTCGCTATGCCCTGGAATTATATTGCAGTTTCTTGAAGCATAGTTTTGATCAGTGATGGCGCAAGGCCGCTTGGGTCAAGAGATGCCCCAGGTCTATGCGGAATGCGCGCCAGCCGTATAATGGCCACCTTGTTCAGGGTAACGGGCAGGACAATGACAGAGCTGCAGCAATCAGGCAACGTGATAACAGCGCCAGCGGTCATACTCAACCGCGCACGCCTGCGCCCGCCGCCGTTACCCAAAGCCATGCTTGAACGCGATGCACTGATCCAGCGCCTGAGCGCATCAGGCAACCGTCTGACCCTGCTGACCAGCCCCCTCGGTTACGGCAAGACGACACTGATGGCAACCTGCGCCATCAACATGGACGAAGACTGGGGCTGGCTGCGATGCTGCAGCGCAGACAACCAGCCAGCGGTGTTTCTGCAGCATCTCGCTGCCCTGTTCGGCCTGCTGCCGTCGTCCCCTGAACAGGAGCAGACACTCGGCACCGCGTTGTTCAATGCACTCGAGGCCCGTTCCCGGCCTTTCACCCTGTTTCTCGATGACCTTCATCTGCTGCGCTCGCCCGGCACCCGACGGCTGCTTAATGAGCTGATTGGCTTCGCCGCACCCCAGCTAAGGATCGTCGCGGCAAGCGAAGGACTACCCGAACTGGAAATAGCGCACCTGCGCCGGGACCAGCAATTACAGCTGATCGGCACCAGTGAGCTGTCGCTCGACAACACCCAGATCGCACAACTGGCAAGTAAACGCGGCGCCCTGCTGGATAACGACAGCATCTACCAGCTGCGCACCAGCAGCGAAGGTTGGATCAGCGGCGTGCTGCTTGCGCTGGCAGCACGCGCCGACAACGCAGACGCCAGCGAATATATCGACGACTACCTCAGCCAATCGCTGCTACAGGGTCTGCCGCCCAAAATACAGTACTTTCTTCAGCAGACAGCGGTGGTCAGTGGGTTCAACCCGGAGCTGGCCGCCCTGCTAAGCGGGCACGAGCAGCCTGAGCGTACCCTGCGCTGGCTAACTCGCCACGACCTGTTCATTCAGCCCAACCCCGATGATGTGCTGACCCACCGCTACCACCCCGCCCTGCGCAGCGCCTGCCTTCGTCACCTGCAACGCCGCGACTCAGCGTCACTGCGTACTCTGCATCTGCAGGCTGCCGACTGGCTGCTGCAGCATCGCTGCTATGGCGAGGCGGTCTACCAGCTGGGGCGCGGCGGCGATTACAACCGCTTGCTGGCCGAGGTCGAACAGCACAGTTTTGACCTGCTGCGCGAGGGCAAGGTCGACTCCATCGTCGACTTCCTGATGGACTTGCCCGACCGTGACACCGATCACCTGACATTGGCGATCACCGAAGCGAGCACCGTAATCGCCACCAATGATATCGAGCGTGCGCGCCACTGCCTGCTGCTCCTGCAACGCCTGGTGCGTGAGGCGCAGGTACCCGCCGATCGCCCCGAGCGGCTGTTCCAGACCATCGCCTTTTTGCGCAGCAGACTTGCCGTGCTGGGCGGCAACTACCGGCATGGTCTGCGTCTGACCGACAGCTGCATGCGTCACTGGCCCCAGCGCACTGCCGCCAGCGCTGTGCTGCTCTACAACCGCGCCAGTTGCCTGCTGGCGCTCGGCGACCTGGATTGCGCCGAGCAGGCGGCCCATGAGGCACTGGAGCAACTGACCCAGTTCGCCTTCCGCGGCTACACCCACAACCTGCACCTGCTGCTGACCCAGATCGATCTTGCCCGCGGCGATACCCTGCAGGCTGACCAGCGCCTGGTGAGCATGCTGCAGCACGACCCGGCAGCCACTTCCAACACCTTCTACGACCTGTTCCTCAACATTGGCCAGGCGCTGGTCCAGATGCAGCAAGGCAAATTCGAGGCAGCGCGCCAGCAGCTGGCCCAGGCCGAGGCAGCCGCGCTGGAGGTGGTGCACAGCGCAGCCCTGCCCTGGGTATTGCATCATCAGGCCTGTCTGTACGACGCTTGGGGTCAGCCCGAGCAGGCAATCAAGCTCTGGGATGAGTCGCGCAGACTGGCCTGGCAATACCGCTTGTACAGTATCTATCGCATTGCCGGCGCCTGGCGGGTGCGGCTGGCGGTGCGTCAGCAGAACGAGCCCGCCATTGCCCAGTGGCTGGATGAATGGGCCTGGTGTGAAGAGCACTACGGCGAGGCACTGCACTACGAAGAACGCCTGGCCCACGGCTGGGTGCTCTGCCATCAGGGGGAGACTCGAACGGCGCAGGCGCTGGCCCACCAGCTGCAGGAGCAGGCAAGCGCACAGGGCAGCCGACTGCTCGCGTTGCAGGTGCATCTGCTCAACGCTCGGATCGCCCGAAACGGGCATCAGCATGCCGAACTGTACTCGGCGCTGGAGCAGGCTTTACAGCTGAGCCTTGGCCACCGCCTGGGCCAATTGCTCCAGCACGAAGGCACGGAACTGCGCAACGAACTGCGTCAGTTGCTGTCACCTGCCTTCCGGCGCCAGCAAGGCTTGCCCGACCTGCCGACCAGCAAGCAACTGCTCAATCCACTGCAGGCCCTGCTTGCTGACGCCGATCCGCAGCAGACCCTGATCGATCCCTTGACCCGACGTGAGCAGGACGTGCTGCAACGGATCGCCCGCGGCCAGGGTAATCAGCAGATTGCCGACGGTCTCAACGTCAGCCTCAGCACGGTCAAGACCCACATCAACAACCTGTTCCGCAAACTCGGCGCCGCCGAGCGGCAGCAGGCCATTCAGATTGCCCGCACACTGAATTTGCTGACCTGAATCTCCACCCGTCTCCACCCAAAATTCAACCTGCAAATCCACCCGTGGTTTGACGCAAACCCACGGCCAGCTTGTTACAACGTCTGCCTGTGATCCACCCTGCCGACGAGGCCATCATGTCCGACAAACTGCTGAACGAACGCGAGCTGAATTTCCAGCTGTACGAAATGCTCGACACCGAGGCGCTGCTGCAACGCCCGCGCTACGCCGAGCACGACCGCGCCGTCTTCGACGCCACGCTGGAGACCGCCCGCGGCATCGCTGCCGAATTTCTTGCTCCGCACAACCAGAAAGGCGATGCCAACGAGCCGACCTTCGACGGCGAAAAGGTCACCCTGATTCCGGAAACCAAAGCCGCCTGGGATGCTCTGGCCGAAGCCGGCTTCCACGCCGCGCACCACGACGCCGAAGACGGCGGCCTGCAGCTGCCGGAAGTCATCCTGCGCAGCTGCGTTGCGTATTTCAGCGCCGCCAACATTTCTACTTCCGGCTACTCCTTCCTGACCATCGGCTCCGCCAACCTGGTCAAGAGCTTCGCCAGCGATGCGCTGCGCGAGCGTTTCCTGCCGCCGATGCTGGACGGCCGCTACAGCGGAACCATGGCCCTGACCGAGCCGGGTCAGGGCTCTGCCCTCGGCGACATCCGCACCACCGCGCGCCCGGCAGCAGATGGCAGCTACCGCGTATTCGGCCAGAAGATGTTCATCTCCGGCGGCGACCACGAGCTGACCGACAATATCGTACACATGGTGCTGGCTCGTATCGAAGGCGCACCGGCTGGCGTCAAGGGCATCTCACTGTTCCTGGTACCCAAGGTGTTGGTCAACGAGGACGGCAGCCTGGGCGCGCGAAATGACGTCGCATTGGCCGGTCTGCTGCATAAGATGGGTTACCGCAACACCACCTCCACCGTACTGAGCTTCGGTGAGCAGGACGGTGCGGTCGGCTATCTGGTCGGCGAGGCCAACAAGGGCCTGTCGTATATGTTCCAGATGATGAACGAAGCCCGTATCGGCGTTGCCCTCGGCGCCTCCGTGCTGGCCTATCAGAGCTACATTCACGCGCTCGACTACGCCCGCGAACGCCCGCAGGGCCGTCTGCCGGGCAGCAAGGACCCGTTGTCTACCCAGGTGCGCATCGTCCAGCACGCTGACGTACGCCGCATGTTGCTCCAGCAGAAGGTCTACGCCGAAGGCAGCCTGAGCCTGTGCCTGTATGCCAGCAGCCTGTTCGAGGACTCGCACACCGCGCCCACCGAAGCCGAGCGTGAAGACGCCAACGAGCTGCTCGATCTGCTGATCCCGATGGTCAAGTCCTACCCGTCCAAGTACGGCGTGATCGCCTCCGATCTGGGCATCCAGATCCTCGGTGGCTCCGGTTACATCCGCGAATATCCGCTGGAACAGTACTACCGCGACAACCGCCTGAACCCGATCCACGAAGGCACCGAAGGCATCCATGGCCTAGACCTGCTGGGCCGCAAGCTGAGCCAGCGCGGCGGCAAGGGCTACCGCCTGTTCCTCGCCGCAGCGCGCGCCAGCATTGCCGAAGCTGGCACCAGCAAACAGTGCGCTGGCATGGCCGCGGCGCTGAACGACGCGGTTGGCATTCTGGATCAGGTGAGCAGCGATCTGCTGCAACAGGTCGCTGCTGACGTCGACCTGGGTCTGGCCAACGCCACCGCCTACCTCGACCTGTTTGGTCGCGTGGTTGTCGGCTGGATCTGGCTGCGTCAGGCACTGGTGGCCGAACGCGCGCTGGAGGCTGGCGCAGAAGGCAGCGAGGCCGACTTCTACCAGGGCAAGCTGCACGCTGCGCGCTACTTCATGGACTGGGAACTGGCCAGCCTCGCCAGCCAGGCTCGCCTGCTGAGCACCGGCAACCGCCTGACCTACGACATGCAGGACGCCTGGTTCTGAGTTTGGGCCTCAGGGCCTGAAATCGGAAAGGTTGCGGGCGGCTCCACGCCGCCGCCCGCGCCATCTGCTTTTCCCTCCTACACTCCCTCCCCTGTACCTCATCAAGCACAGAGTCCCCCAAGACGGTATCTTGTATGCAACCGGACGATCACATTCATGCAGCGAAACAAGCTCACCCACGTCGAATGCCCCATTGCCCGCAGCCTGGATCAGGTTCGCGAGTGGTGGAGTATTTTGCCGATGCGTGACGCCCTGCAAGGGCTGCGCCGGTTCGACCAGTTCTCTCAGAGTTTAGGCATTGCACCGAACATGCTGACCCGCCGTCTCAGCGCACTGGTCGAGGCCGGGATGCTGGAACGGGTGCCTTACAGCCAGCGGCCACTGCGCTACTAGAGCGTGCCGACGGCCAAGGGGGAAGATTTTGCCTTCGTTGACTGGGGCAATCGCCACTATGCCGCTGAGGGCGAAAGCGTGCAGGTGGCGGATCGTGACATCGGCAGGCGCTTGCAGTTGGCCTTTACCGACCCGGAGGATGGCCGTGTGCTCGCGCCGCAACAGTGCACAGTGCAGCCGGGGCCGGCCGCCAGCGACGCGATGCGCGAGCGGCTTGGCTGTAAGCACGCTCGCCCAGTGTTGACCACCTGATTCAGTGCCCGCAGGCCTGATACCACTCCACACCGTGGGCATCGCGCTGCATTTCGACCTGGCCCTGCGCAATCAGGCAGTTGAGGTTGGCGCGGCTTTCACCGGTCGCCAGCGCCAGCACGATGCCGTCATCCATGCCAATCGGCCGACCAAACAGACACTCGAAAATATCGACACTGCGGCGGGGTTCGCGCAGTTCGGCATGCAGCCGCTCCAGCAGGCGCTGCTGACTGTCTACCAGATCATTGATTCGCGCGTGCAGGCCGCGGAAGCAATCGTTGTGGGAGGGCAGCACCAGCACGCGGTCCCTGACCCTGTCGCGAATCCGGCGCATTGAGACCATCCACTCGCCCAGCGGGTCGCCATCCGGCTCGCGGGCCTGCACCGATACGTTGGATGAAATCAGCGGCAATACCTGATCGCCGGAGATGAATAACCCAAGCTCGGCGCAATACAGGCAGGCATGCTCGGCGGTATGGCCCTGACCGACGATCACCTGCCAGTCGTGCTCGCCAATGCTCAGAACGTCGCCGTCACCGATACGGCGGAAGCGCTCGGGCAACGGGTGCACCATGCTGGAGATACCGCCGTAGTTGTCGCGCCAGTAAGCAAGCGCGCTGTCATTCCAGCCGGCACGACGGTAGAACGCCAGCTCCACCTCGGGGGCTTCCCGGCCCTGCAGCCGCGCCGCGTTGCAGGCGTGATATTCGATATGCGGCATCCACAGCTCGCAGCCAAAACGCTCGACCAGCCAGCCGGCCAGACCGGCATGATCGGCATGGCGGTGAGTACAAATCACGCGCGTCACCGGCAGGCCAGCCAATACCTCATCAAACAGCTGTTCCCAGACGGCCATCGCCTGCTTTGTCCAGACGCCGGTATCGACCAGCGTCCAGCCATCTCGGTCACGCAGCGCCCAAAGGTTCACGTGATCCAGCCTGAACGGCAGCGGCATGCGAATCCACAGCACGCCCGGCTGCACCTCCAGCGTCGCGCCCAGTGCGGGTGTGGTAAGCGGATAAATCAGACCGTCTGTAGCCATAGCGTTACTGCTTCTTGATCAGGAGTGAGTGAGGAGTGGGTCAGCTGGGCTTGTCTTCCAGCAGCCGCCTGGGATGCATGCCGTTGACCATGCCCATGAACGGCGGGTGGATCGAATATCCCAGCATCCGCTGAATATGCGGACTGCATTCGCGGGCGCGCGGCAGCGGAACAGACAGGCTGAAGTTCTCCTGCTGACGTACCCAGGGCTCGCAGTACTGCGCGGTCACGGCAAGACGCGGCGCGGCGCTCTGGTTGGCGCCACCGCCATGCCAGAGGGTGCCGAGAAACAGCACCATCGAACCCTTGGGCATGATCACCGGGATCGATCTGGCGCAGTCGTCGGGCGTTGGCGCATGACCGTCCCAGGTATGACTGGCGGGGATCACCACGGTTGCGCCGTTGTCGGCGGTAAAGTCGTCCATCGCGATAATGGTCGCCGCGCCGAAATGCGGACGTGGACGCGGCACCGGGTAGAAGGCATCGTCGTGATGCAGCGGTTGCGCCTGCTCGCCGGGCAGAATGTTGATCACCTGCAACTGCGACAGCAGATAATTCGGCGCCAGTACTCGATCCAGCAACCCCAGCACCAGCGGATGTTCCACCAGCGGGTTGCAGGCCAGGGTCTTGGTAATCACCGCGTAGAGCCGCTGGGTCAGCGTGCCCTCGAAATCGTTGCGCCCGCAGTGCGCGGGCAACAGGCTGCGCAACTCGGCGCTGATCTGCTCGACCTGTGCCTCGGGGACAATTCGCTCCAGAATCACATAGCCGTCGCGCAATAGTGCTGCATGCAGCCGCTCAAGTTCGGCGGCATCGACCGCCTCCTGACTACCCGCCGTTGACTGGTAAGCCTTGGCGTGGCCGCTTTTAAGGTACTCACTGTCACCGGATAACACACGCTGACTCATGCTCGCCCCCTGTTGTCGTTGTTGGCCGACGCGCAGGTGCGAGGCACCTGTCGGCATCGGTGGACGTGAACGATGCGATGACCGCACCAAGCGCAGCGCGGCGATACCCCATTGTAGAGAGGCTGGATCCCCTGATAAGGGGCACAAGGCGGACGATCCTGCCAATTACCGGACTGGTCAGTCTGCTGTTGAGGGGCTATTCAGAGAACAAATGATTGGGGCGCTACCGGCGGGCAGCGCCCCAGGGGGGCACCAATCGCTCAGTTGCCGCGATAGGTTGAGAACCCATAGGGGCTGAGCAGCAGCGGGATGTGGTAATGGGGTACAGAGGCATCCACCTCGAAGATCACCGGCACTTCCGGGAAGAAGGTCTTGGCCTGCTGCTTCGCAAACCAGTCACCGGTTTTGAAGGTCACGCGGTAGGTGCCGCCCGTGAGCGTCTGATCGTCCGGATACAGCGCGGTAATGCGGCCCTGTGCGTTGGTCACACCTTCGCTGAGTGCCTGCCATTGCTCACCCTGCAGACGCTCCAGCGTTACCTGAACGTCCGGTGACGGCAAGCCGCTCTCAAGATTGAGTACGTGAACGCTGAGCGGGTTGTTCGCAGCGGCGGCCAGGCTGCTCATGGTTGCCAGCAGCACAGCGCCAGCGGTAACAAGGATACGATTCATAAACATAACTCCAGACAGTGAGATAAATGCGCGTTATTGCGCCGGGAAAACCTGTGAAATAGCGCTCTGGGCGCAGGCCTGATCGGTTTCGGCGCCGCCAGCACCGGCCACGCCCACCGCGCCGATGACTGCGCCGTCGACCAGCACGGGCACACCCCCACCCAGCAGCAACAGCTCATCAAGGGTCGTGAGGTTGGCAGCATCAGCATTACTTCGGGCTCGCTCGGCGAGCAGCAGCGTTGGTGTCTTGGCCGACAGCGCGGTAAAGGCCTTGCGCTGGGCAGCAACGGTGTTGTGCGGACCTACGTTGTCGTCACGCTGCAGGCTGACCAGTTGGCCGGACCGGTCGACCACGGCCACCACAGCGGTTCGCTGCCGGGCGTGGCAGGCCGCGAGCGTGGCATCGGCCAGTTGATTGGCCAGTGACAGCGTGAGGTCGGGGCGGCTGGCAATGGCAACGGTGTCGGCCTGCACGGCACCGGCGCCAAGGCCGACGGCCAGCGCAAGGACTGGTTTGGATATGTGCATCTGCGGAATCTCCTGGGTTGATCAAGCACAGCCGCATGCTGCAGCGCCCAGGCCATCGGCAGCATTGCCGGCAGATTACGCTTTTGTAATGGGCATCCGGCGCGCTTGGCTCTACTCTGTCAGCCTGAAGGAGGAGAACACGATGCGCATTCTGGTGGCAGAAGATGAACCCAAGGCAGCCGAGTACCTGCAACGCGGACTGAGCGAGTCCGGCTTTCAGGTCGACATCGCGCTCAACGGCCTTGATGCGCGCCATCTGATGGAAGAAGACCGTTTTGATCTGGTGATACTCGACGTCATGCTGCCCGGTATGGACGGCTGGCAGTTGCTGCGTCTGATCCGCAGCCGCGCCGATACGCCGGTGCTGTTCCTGACCGCCCGCGACAGCGTTGAGGACCGGGTAAAGGGTCTGGAACTGGGCGCAGACGACTATCTGGTCAAACCGTTCTCCTACGCAGAACTGCTGGCCCGCGTGCGCAGTCTGCTGCGCCGGGCACCGCTGCGTGAGGTCGAGTTCTACCGGCTGGCGGATCTGCAGGTCGACCTTCTGCGGCGGCAGGTGCACCGCCAGGGCCAGCGCATTCATCTGACCAACCGCGAATTTGCGCTGTTGCAGTTGCTGGTCAGCCACCCCGGTGAAGTCATGTCGCGCAGCCGCATCGCCTCGGAGGTCTGGAATATCAATTTCGAGAGCGACACCAATGTGGTTGACGTTGCCGTGCGCCGTCTGCGCGCCAAGCTTGATGATCCGTTCGATCTCAAGCTGATTCACACCGTACGCGGCATGGGTTACAAGCTGGACGAGGCGCCATGAACCGTTGGCGTCGCTCCCTCAGCCTGCGCCTTGCGCTGGCCTTCGCACTGGTCAGCTTGCTGGTGCTCGGCGGCATCGGACTGTATCTGTACCGCTCGCTGCAGCAGGAAATCGCCTGGCGCGATGACCAGACCCTGCTCGGACGGCTCGACCGCATGGCGAACCTGCTGCGCGACGCAGCGGATATACAGACGTTGCGGGCACGCCCCGAGCTGTACGCCAACATGCTCGGCAACACCGAACATTTCCTTTGGGTGCTCGATAGCAGCGGCACTGTGCTGATCAGCATCAATCCCCGCGAATTGCCATTACCGGATCTGCACGCCGGCCCGGAGCCACATTTTCAAGAGGGCTCGGGTGAGCCATCCTATCGACTGGTTACCCAGCAAAGCCGTATCCACGGTCAGACGCTGACGCTGGTGGCCGGGCACCTGCTCAGCGAGCGCGAGAACATGCTGGCGGCCTACCGCAACAATCTGGTCCTCGCCCTGCTCTGCGCAGGCCTGCTCAGCTTTGTGCTTGCCGCCCTGATCAGCCGTCGTGGTCTGCGCCCGCTGCGCCAACTCGCGGCACAGGCCGCCGAGCTGGATGCCGCTCGGCTGCACACCCGCCTGCACACCGGCAGTACCTACGCCGAACTCGATGGGCTTGAGCACAACCTGAATCAGGCGCTGACACGGATAGACGAGGGTTATCAGCAACTGATGCGCTTCTCGGCCGATCTGGCACACGAGATGCGGACCCCGCTGAACAACCTGATAGGCCAGACTCAGCAGGTGCTGAGCAAGGCCCGTTCGGTCGACCGCTATGAGCAGGTGCTGGAGTCCAACCTGGAGGAGTTTGAACGCCTGGCGCGAATGATCGATAGCCTGCTGTTTCTGGCCCGCAGTGAGCACCCGACCACCGCAGTGCAACGTCAAACGGTCGATCTGCACGATCTGACTGCACGGCTGTGCGACTACTTCGAGGACATGGCCGAGGAGCACGGTCTGAGGCTGCAAAACCACTGTCAGGGAAGCCTGCAGGCCGACCCGGAGATGCTGACCAGAGCCCTTGCCAACCTGATTGCCAACGCCATCCGTCACGCCGACACCGGCAGCGACATTACCATCAGCAGCGCCCACAGCGAAGGCCAGTGCGTGCTTGCGGTAACCAACCGGGGCGCCCACATTGAACAGCCCCACCTGACCCACCTGTTCGACCGCTTTTATCGGGCTGACCCCTCGCGCAGTGCGCCGGGCAGCACCGGCGGGCTGGGACTGGCCATAGTGCAGGCGATCATGCGCCAGCATGGTGGCCACGCCAGCGTCACCAACGAGGACGACGGCGTGCGCTTTGAACTGGTGTTTGCGCTCACCGCAACATGACAACACTGTAATCCCCGGGTCATCCGGCGGTTGCCGGCAGTGCCCTATCGTAGCCGGGTAATGCGGTGACGGTCACCGCGCACAGCCCGGAGAGAATCCCCGATGAAATACCTGATTGCCCTGACCTTGTCTGCCCTGTTCATGACCACACTGTCAGCCCACGCCGAAGATGGCAGCGAACGCCTGCGCCAGATGCACGCCAAGCACCTCGAACGCCAGTAAGCCCTCTCGCTGCCACTCCCGACCGTCAGCCTCGCTGACGGTCGCCCCACTCCTCCCTTTCGGCTCGCTGCCAGGCCGTTGTACAACACCCGCCTCTGCGGCTTTCCTGCCTTCACGCCATCCCCGGTAAAACATCCATCGCGCGGGTTTGTGCCGATAAAGACACAGGTAAAAGTTATTCAAATGCTGTACATCACAAATATTACGTATAGGATTTGTCGTTAGCGCCCGGTGCTCGTCCGGCCACGCCCTGGCGCGTTGGCGTGGTTAACGGTATCAGGCAATCTTGACCCGAATACGAGGTGGAACATGAAACGGCTTCTGGTGCTTTTTTGCTGTCTGTGGCTTGCCAGCTGCGGCAGCGTCACGGTGCAGGATTATGCAGGCGAACAACCGAAACTGGATCTGATCAGCTTCTTCGACCGGCCCGTCGAGGCCTGGGGCATCTTCCAGGACCGCAGCGGTCAGGTCATCAAGCGCTTCCATGTCGACATCACCAGCCAACGCGACGGCGATCGCCTGATTCTCGATGAGCGCTTTCTCTACAGCGACGGCACCACCCAGCAGCGGGTCTGGACCCTGACCCCGGATGGCACCGACCGCTGGCGCGGTACCGCCGATGACGTGATCGGCGAAGCCATCGGTGAACTGGCGGGTAACGCCCTGCGTTGGCAATACCAGCTCAACCTGCCGGTCGACGACACTACCTATGTGGTGACCTTTGACGACTGGATGTACCTGATGGACGAAGATACCCTGATCAACCGATCAAGCATGCTGAAGTTCGGCGTCGAGCTGGGCCAGGTAACCCTGTTCTTCCGTCGCCAGAACTGATGACAGCGCTTAAATCATTCGGCAACGGGTATCGCGCACTGGTCATCGGCGCCAGCGGCGCGCTGGGTCAGGCCTTCTGTGATGCGCTTGAAGCTGATCCGGGGTGTGCGCTGGTGACGCGCTTGAGCCGCAACAGCGCGCCCCCGCTGGATTTGGAAGATGCAGCCTCCATTCCCCGGGCTGCTGAGGCCGTTGCACAGCACGCGCCGTACCACCTGATCATCGTCAGCAGCGGCTTGCTCCATCGCCCGGGCATCCGGCCGGAAAAGAGCCTGTCAGCACTGGATGCAGACGCCCTGCAGGCGGTTTTTCAGGTCAATACGCTGGGGCCGGCGCTGTTGCTGCGCGATTTCCTGCCGCTGCTGGATCCTCAGGGCGCCATGGCCTTGCTCTCTGCCAAAGTCGGCAGCATTGGTGATAACCGGCTGGGTGGCTGGTATGCCTATCGCGCGTCCAAGGCGGCGTTGAACATGCTGATCAAAACCGCCTCCATCGAGCTGGCTCGACGTGCGCCCAGGGCGCGGCTGCTGAGTCTGCATCCGGGCACCGTCCAGTCAGCGCTGTCCCAGCCGTTTCGTGGCGCCGCTGCAGCGCGTCCCGCCGCACAGGCGGCCCGGGAGCTGCTGGCCGTTATCGACAACGGCACGCCAGCCGATAGCGGCGGTTTTTTCACTTACAACGGCGAGCGCATCGAGTGGTAACCGGCAGTCGAGGGCTGCTGCATGGCTGTAGAGTCGGGTTTGCTGCGCACCTCCCTCTCGCTAGCCCTGGCGCACAGCCCCACCGCCACTGTCCTTGACCTTGTAGAGGGCATCGTCGGCCAGCTGCAGCAGCGCATAGCGATCAGGACAGTCCTGCGCCTGCTCGGGAATGCGACTTGCCAAACCGACGCTGGCTCTGACCTGAACCCCATCAGCGCAAACAAGGTGCAGACGATCAACCTCGTCAACGATTTTTCGCGCAACTGTCTCGGCCCCGGCGGCATCGGTATCCGGCATCACCAGCACGAATTCGTCGCCGCCAAAGCGCGCCGCCATATCTGTTTCCCGGCGCGCGCACGCCGCCAGCACTGCGCCAACTTTCACCAGGGCCTGATCTCCTTCAAGATGGCCCAGGCTGTCGTTGAAAGACTTGAAGTTGTCCAGATCGATGATCAGCACGCTGATGGGGCTGATCGCACGCCGGGCACGACGCCACACCTTGGCCAGGAAGGTCTGAAAACCGCGGCGGTTGGCCAGTGCGGTCAGAGGGTCGTGGTGAGCTGAGTGTTCGGCTGCCTGCTCGCTCAGCTTGCGACGGGTGATATTGTGATGGCTGAGGACGACGTAAACCTTGCCTGAAAAAAGGGTACGTGCGCCCCTGAGAATGAACCACTGTTTCGCTTCAGGGGTATGACACGGATATTCGTGATAAAAGGTCTCCGCGCGACCGGATATCAGATCTTCCAGTGCATCCGCGACGGATGAGGCATCGGCGTCACCGCAACGGATGGCCGAACGGCAGACACCGAGATAATTCTGCCCAGTCCAGTCAAACTCCGGAGCCACGCCGTTGGACTGTGCCACAGTGCGCCAGGTGTGATTAACAAAAACGATTACGCCCAGTTCATTAAGCACGGCAATCTGGTCTTCCAGACCATCCAGTACCGCACGAAAGAAGCCGTCAGTGGCACCTTCGCCTGCATTCCCTACTCGCTCGACTACTACTTCAGCGGCCATTATTCACCCCTAAAAACCGGCGAGTGCGCGTAACGCGAACCCAACCGGGCAAGCATATCAGCAACCCTGTTCTCCCGGGCATTTATAAATACGCCATTATCAGCCCCAGCTCTTCGTACAAGCGCCGCGCAAAGATCCGCTGGCGCCGCCAAGGGCGTATAATGCCGAGCTTTCCGCCACGACAGACACGCTGCTCAAATGCCCCGGATTACCGAGAACCTCAACGACTGCGCTGCCCGGCTGCGCGCCGGCCAACTGGTCGCGATGCCAACCGAAACCGTCTACGGACTCGCCGCCGATGCCCGTCAGGACACGGCGGTGCAGCAGGTATTCGCGCTCAAGGGCCGCCCTGGCAACAATCCGTTGATCGTGCATCTGGAAAACGCCGCACAGGCCACTGAGTGGGCATCTGTCGTACCGACTGCAGCCAAAGAGCTGATGGCCGAGTTCTGGCCGGGGCCGCTGACGCTGGTACTGCCGGCACGCGACGAGGTGTCACGTCTGGTCACCGCCGGCCAGGACAGCGTCGCCCTGCGGGTTCCGGCTCATCCGACCGCACGGGCGCTGCTGAGCGCCTTTGGCGGTGCGCTGGTCGCGCCGTCGGCCAACCGTTACATGTCCATCAGCCCGACCTGTGCAGCCCATGTGGCGCAGCAGTTTGCCGACAGTGACCTGCTGATTCTCGACGGCGGAAGCTGCCAGGTAGGCCTGGAATCGACCATTGTCAGCGTTCTTCCGGGTGATCGCCCTCGCCTGTTGCGCACCGGCATGCTGGGCCAGTCTGCACTGGAGGCTGTTCTGGGTCAGCCGCTGGCGGACCGGGACGGTGGCCCTCGTGCACCGGGTCAGCACCACCGGCACTATGCACCGACAACCACCACGCTGACGTTCCGGGAGACGCCAACTGAAGCGCTTGGGTCGACGGATTGTGGCTGGCTATGGTGCACAAACGCGCAACCCACCCATGGCCCGGCACTGGATCTCGGCGCAGATCCCCACGTTTATGCTGCCAACCTGTATGCAGCACTCTATGAGCTGGACGCACTTGACCTGAGGCGCCTGTATATTCAATTGCCGCCGTCGGACGCGGCCTGGGCGGCAGTGCACGACCGACTGGCGCGTGCCAGCCAGCGCCTGAACTGAGTGGCTATTGCGGCAGAGCTGGCGTATCGGATGGTATCTCGGCAAAACGGCTGAATGCCTGCGCTGCGGGAGACGGGTTCTTGGTTCGCCAGCGCACCAGGTACCAGCGATTCGGAATCGGAAACCCCTCCACATCAAGCTCGACGAGATTGCCAGGCGCGGTATGAATAAGGGTATGCCGTGACAGAATGGCGATGCCCAACCCTGCGGCGACAGACTCCTTGATCGCCTCATTACTTTCGATCGTCATCTGCGGACGCACAGTCCAGCCAAAACGGGCAAAGTGCTCCTCGATAGCCAGCCTTGTGCCCGATCCGGGTTCTCGGCTGAGGAAGGGCTCATCAACAAGCTGCTCCCAGCGCAGGCGTTTGCCGGCATACCGATGCCCTGCAGGCGCAATAACTACCAGCGGGTTGTCAGCGAGGGGAATGACATCCAGATCAAGGTGTCTGGGTGGCTGGCTGAACACATACAGATCATCCAGATTGCGTTCGAGGCGGCGAATCACCTCGGAGCGGTTGGCGATATTCAACTCCACCTCGACCTGGGGATACTGGCGGCAGAACGGTCCCAGCAGGCGCGGTACCAGATACTTTGCCGTGGTAACGGCGCCCAGACGCAACTGGCCTGCAGTCAGGCCGTTAAGGTGGGCCAGGCGCATATCCAGGTGGTCCAGCGCGGCAAAAATCTGCCGGGCGCCAGCCTGCACTTCTTTACCGGCATCGGTCAGATGCAGGCGCTTGCCAATCTGCTCGAACAGCTTCAAACCGAGCGATTGTTCCAGTTTGGCAATCTGTGTCGATACCGACGGCTGGGCCAGATGCAGCACGCGTGCCGCCTCCGTTACGCTGAGACGCTCGGCAACCACCAGAAAGGTTTCCAGCTGTCTGAAGGTCGTTTGGCGCGTGTGGAAATGCTGTCTTTTCATAGCTTTTTGACTATGGTTTCCTGCCAAATAATCTATTTTTTACTATAGTCATTACTGTTCAAACTGCATGCAAGATCCCTGCAAGGAGACCTTGCTCATGAACATCACTTTCGCCCGTCCAGCGCATCAAGCGGCCCAATCTCCGGCGCATTGCGTCGCTTTCCTGACCTGCCACGACAAGGCGCATCTGGTCTCCGATGCCCTGGCTCCGCTGGGTCTGGATGTCCAGCCGATCAGCAGCTACGACACCGATAATTTCGGCACCTTCAGCCGGGAAATACCGCGCCAGGGCAGTGCCCACGACACCGCACTTCGCAAGGCCAAACTGGCCTGTTCTCTGGCAGCAACGCGCTACGGTCTGGGCAGCGAGGGCAGCTTCGGCCCCGATCCGCATCTTGGCTGGATGCCATGGAATTACGAGATCCTTTGCCTGTGGGATGACGAACGCCAGTATGCCGTCTACGTCATGGCCAGCTCGGGGGCTACCAATTATGCGCAGGGCGAGATCGACAGCCTGCAAGCCGCAGAATCCTTCATGCAGCGCGCGCGCTTCCCGACCCATGCACTGATTCTTGGGCGACCGGATGAACGCTGGTTCCAGAAAGGCATCCGCGACCGCGACTGGTTGCTGGACAAGATCGCTATCCTGCTCACTCAGCACCCAGCGGTCTGGCTCGAAACCGACATGCGGGCCCACCTCAACCCCCTGCGCCAGCAGATGATCCGCGAGGCAGGCGAGCAACTGGCAAAACAGCTGGGCAGTCTTTGCCCTCGCTGCAGTGCGCCGGGCTACGCCATCGCACGCAGCGAGCCTGGCCTGTCATGTGCCGATTGCGACCTGAGCACTCCCCTGGCGGCGGCCTACATCTGGGAATGCCCCGCGTGCGAGTACCAGGAACGCATCGCTACCAGCCAACTGGCCGCCCCCGGGCACTGCGAACGCTGTAATCCGTGACGACAATGGCCGACCGGGCGCTCGGCCATACCCTTCCTGCATAAGCTGCAGCCAACATCATGTCGCACCCGGACAGATAACCAACTGCCCGAATTCCAGGCGCGCTGCACCGCTTGGCGGTACAGCGCGACCACCCCCTCTATTTACAACCCGGGCAGCGGCTGCCAGCCCCCGGCCGTGCGACGCTCCAGCCGCAACGGCGTGCCATCCATGCGCAGCAATTCAAGCCAGCCATTGTGGACGAGGTCACGCACCGCCTGATGAGTGGAGATCACCTCATCGATCATCGCCCGGGGCGCTTCAATCACGGCCTGCAGCCGCAGCGGCCGATGCATCCACTGCTCGCCATCGTGCAGCGATTGTTTGGCGAGGCCGATCCGCAGATCGCCGCCGTTCCCCTCGAACACGCCGATATGCCCCCCCACCACGTTGTGAAGCAGCTTGTTGCCACTGCCGAACCGCAGGTTGTCCGTAGTGGACGTGAAGTACTGAAGGTTGATCCAGTGGGCTACCACCATCGGCGCGGTCATGATCAGCTCCAGCACACCGCCGCCTTCGTCCTGACGCCAGTCATAGTCATGCAAAAAGGCACGCCCCTGCAGATCGATACTACGGGTTCTGGAACGCGGCGCGGCAATAAATGCCGCATTGCCGGCCAGCCCCCACTCCGGCCGGGTCTGGGCCCAGTCGCGCGCACGCCGGCGCAGGCGGCTCAACAACCTGTCAGGTTGGTCCTGCAGTGCTTCCATTCCAAGTCCGGCGGCTCGCTGCTGACGCACCTTGGCTGTGGCCGTATCCAGCGCCTGACGCAATTGCTGCCAATTGGCCTGAAGGGCCGCCGGAATCGCCTCAGGATCGAAAATCCGAATTTCGTCCGTGGTTGTATTGTGCAACCCGGCCAGAGCATGAAACTGGGGTGGCAGGTCGACGCCCCGCTCGCGCAGCTGTGCCTGCACAGCCGGTTCGTTGAACAGTCTGGCCAGCAGACGCGCATTGACCTCGCCGCTTTGCCCGCAACAGGCGCCGCAATCCAGGCCCGCTGCCTGCGGGTTGTTACTGCTCTGGCTGCCGTGTCCGAGTAACACAACCAGTGCCGGCACAGCTCCGTAAATCCCCATGGCCTTGAGAATACGCTCGGCCAGATCACCCTTCTGCGCTGCTGTCATGGCCGGTAGCTGCGGTGCCAGCTGGGCCCACTCGCGCAGCTGCAGGGCGCTGCGGTGCGGCTCAACGTCGTTGCCTGTTATCCCGAAGGTACGCCCCAGCAAGGCACCGGCGTATCCCAGTCCGATACTCTCAACCAGGGTAAAGGTTGAAGCGGGCAGTCGTTCGAACAGTCGCCAGCGGTCACGGCGGGTCAAACGGCTCTGACGCAGCAGGGTCAGACGCTGATCCCTTGCCGCATCGCCACTACTGTCACTGACCTGGAGCTGAGGCGCCAGCAGACCGGGTAGCTGCGGGCGTGTCGCTCCCGTGCCCAGCGGCGTGTAAGCAATCGGCAGCCCGAAAAAGCCGGCAAAGCCCGCCGTTTCGATTGCCGGACAGGTCTGCTCCAGCGCCCGCCGCATCGGCTCGGAACGCACGTCGATACAGAAGAACAGCTTGGCTACCGGAACCTCGGGCGTCGCTGACGGCTGCGTCTGACACAGCCGGTTATGCAACTGCTCCTGCCACGACAGTTCCTCGGCCCGCTGCCACAACTGCAAAGCGCGCCAGGCAGCCGATGGCGGCTGGTGCAGATGGGCCTGCCAGTCCGCACGCCACTGTTGCCAACGGCTGCCGTTGCCGCGCTGACGATCATCGACCAACGACTCCCAGGCCGCGCGGATTGCCAGCAGCGCCATGACGGAGTGATCGTCCTCCCCCTGCAATCGGGCCTGCCAGCGCAGATAGGCACACCAGGACGCCCAGCCCAGGCTGCGCAACAGCAAACAATCGAACCACAGGTGCCACTCATCCGGCTTGAGCCCAAGACGCTCCACCGCAAACGCCAGCGCGGCAAGCGGTTCGCAAGGCAGCTCTTCAATACGCTGATGCAGTTGCGGGCAGGCACTGAGCACACTCAATCCCCTGTCCTCCAGCATGCTGGCGCGCCAGGCCTGGTAAAGACCGGCGCTTTCGCCTGGCCGCCAGTCTGCCTGTTCGTGGTCGAACCAGGCCGCACAGCACTGACCAATCTGCTGATTGATCAGTACCGGCCATCCCGGCAGCGTAATACTGGGATCGGCCATATCCTCCAGCAGCGGCAGCCCGTTGAGGTCGGCCGGCGACTCATCCAGCGCCCGCAACAATTGCTCGACGCTGAGTGATCCCCCCTGCTCGGTTTGCGCTTGCAGAAGATGACGTTCGGCAATGACCCCGTCATGCCAGGCCCTGCGGTAGTCGTCGGACTTGAGGGTCAGGCTGATACCTGCGCGCTGCCAGAGCTGCTCGGCGACGCTATGCCACGCCTGCTCCCTGCGCTCCCAAAGCGGGTTGACGGCGATCATGCGGTCCAGCGGCCAGGTCGGCGCTATCTTCGCACAAGACTGACGAACGGCATCGTGCAGGGCGTCCCGGTCGAGGCCGGTGAAGGATTCAAACGCGGTCATTGGCGATCTCCATGAGTCGGGGCAACAGGGTGCAGCGGGCGCGGAGGCCATACCCGGAAGGTCAGGCGGGTGAAGTGTTCATCAAGGGAGAAACCGGCGAATGCCAGCGGATACAGACGCTTGGCCAAAGCACCCGCAGGATTGGCCAGAATCTGGGCCTGAATCAGATACAACGTCAGAAACAGCGCAACGGCGAAGATGTTCAATGCGGCAGGGGCCGGGCTGAACTGCTGCGCCAGTATCCATTTGGCAATCTCATGCCAGAGCAGATAAGTGCCAAGCAGCAGGCAAAACATCAGCAGGCCGTACCCGAGTTGGCCGCGACGCAGGCACCAGGGTGCGAGACCAACGGCCAGGATGGCCAACGCTACCAGGGGCAATTGATGTCCCGGCAACAGGTTCGTCACGAACGCCTGCAGTACAATCAGCACGCCGCCAGCCAACACAATGACCACAAGCAGGCTGCTCAGCGCTGGAACCGGGACCTTCGGATGCAGCGCGTGATGACGCGCATGAGCTACCGTTTCTCCGGCTGCCAGGAAGGCATAGGCTTTATAGAGCGAGTGGGCCAGCAAGTGCACCAGCGCCAGTTCCCACAGCCCAAGCCCGCATTCGAGCAGCATCAGCCCCATCTGCGCACAGGTGGACCAGGCCAGGCGTACCTTGATGCTTACCCGCGTCATCATGACCAGTGCCGCCAGCATTGCGGTTAAACCGCCGACCACTACCAGCAGGGTCTGCGCCGGTACCGTTACGGAAAACAGCGGTGCGAAGCGCAGCAGAAGAAAACCACCCAGATTGACTACGCCTGCATGCAGCAGAGCTGATACTGGCGTCGGCGCCTCCATTACCTGAATCAGCCAGCCATGCACCGGCAGCTGTGCCGACTTGAGAATCACCGCCATGGCAAGCAGCAAAGCGGCCAACTGCATGTCCCAGCCTGGCTGACCATCGGCCTGCAAGCGCACGTCAAGCACCTGCAGGATGACGGCGATATTGCTGTCGCCCGCTGCTCGCACAAGCAGAACAGTCGCCATCAGCATGCAAATATCGGCAAGCCGGCTGGCGAGAAATTTCTTGTGCGCGACCACAATTGCCTGTGGCCGATCGCGATAGAAGGTCAACAACTGATGCAGGCACAGACTGGACAGGATCCAGGCACCCACCAGCACATAAAGGTCGGTGCTGGTCACCACTGTAGCTACGCAGGCCAGGGTCCCCAGCAACGAGAGTACGTAGCGTCGCTGCCCTGCCTCACCCTCCAGGTAGCGATGGGAATACTCGACGATCACCATGGCCAGCAGACCAATCAGACCTGCCATCAATAACCCCAGGCGATCATTGCGTAGCCCTTCAGAGGCTGCCTCAAATCCGCCCATGACGACAAACAGCAGGGCCAGAAAAGCCGCAACGCGTGCAGGCAACCATAAAGCCCGCACGGAGCGTGCGAGGACAACCGGCAGCAGCGCCGCCGCATAGATCATCGGCAGCAACTGAAGCAGGGAAATGGACAAACTCGGCATGAAAGGCACTCCGCAACAACGTGACTGGCCAAGTGTCGGAGAGTGCTTGAAATAATAAAAATAGATAGATAAGAATGGATTATTAACTTAAAAAGAATGAACTTGATGCGTCGACTGAATTTCCACCACCTGCACTACTTTTGGGCCGTCGCCAAAGAAGGCAATCTGACACGTGCTGCCGAAAGCCTGCATGTATCCCAGTCAGCCCTGTCGACCCAGATCCGCGCGCTGGAAGATCAGTTGGGCCATGCACTCTTCCTGCGCGCCGGGCGGAGCCTGCAGCTCACCGAAGCAGGCCAGCTGGTGCTTGATTACGCCGAAAACATCTTTGCCCTTGGCAGCGAACTGCAAACCACACTGCAAAGCAGCCGGCAGGCCAGCAGGATATTGCGTATTGGTGCGGTGGCTACGCTGTCGCGGAACTTCCAGGAAAACCTGCTGCGACCCTTTCTCGGTCGTGACGATCTGCGCATCACGCTGGAATCCGGCAGCATCGATGACCTGCTCGAGCGCCTCACCGTGCATAAACTGGACGTCGTGCTTACCAACAAGGCGGTGAGCACAGATAGCCATCGCAACTGGCAATGTCGCCGGCTCGCCCGTCAGGCAGTGTGCCTGATCGGCCCGCCCCGCAAGCATGCAACCCCGTTTGATCTGCAGCGCGATCTGCAACGGGTGCGCTTGATCGTTCCAGGCCCCAGCAGCGATGTGCGCAGCCAATTCGAGGTGTACTGCAACAGCAACGGCCTCAAACCGACCATATGTGCAGAAGTGGATGACATGGCCATGCTGCGCCTGCTTGCCAGGGATTCCGGTGACGTTGCCCTGCTGCCGGCGGTCGTCGTGCAGGACGAACTGCGCAGCGGCGCGCTGCAACTCTACGCCGAGGTACCCGACGTTGCCGAGCAATTCTTTGCGGTCACCCTGGAGCGCCAATTCAGGCTGCGTATCCTGGACGAGCTGCTCCAGCAGGCAGCGCAGGAAGCGTGACCGGCCAAGGCTCTCCCATGCTCAGAAACACAAGAACCCGGCAAAGTCCCGCCCGGCTTCAGCAAAGTCGGGCGGGCGGCAGCTAATTGTGGCCACCGCGGCATCTCAGGCTGCGAGTCAGAACAAGCCGGACATACTCCGGCGCTAGAATACAGTGCTGATCAGATAGGTCGTGTAGGCCACATAGGCTGTCATTAACGCAGCCCCTTCCACACGGTTGATACGCCCGGCGCTACGAAACCCGTAGCCGATCACAAACAGCGATACGGTCAGCGCAATCATCACCAGCATGTCTCGGTTGAATACCTCCGGCCCGACAGACAATGGATGAATCATGCCTGCGATGCCAACCACAGCCAGGGTATTGAAGAGATTCGAGCCCAGAATGTTGCCGAGGGCGATATCGTGCTCGCCTTTGCGGGCCGCGATAACCGAAGACGCCAGCTCAGGCAGCGACGTGCCCACCGCAACAATTGTCAGGCCGATTATCAGGTCGCTCACGCCAAACACGTGCGCGATCTCGACGGCCCCCCAAACCAGGATCCGGGAACTGACAATCAGCAGTACCAACCCCAGAATCAGCCAGTAAACCGCGCGGCGAATTGGCATGACGCTCTGGTCCAGCTCCTGCTGCATTTCGCTTCCCAGCGCGTCACTCTGCTTGCGCAGCCCCTGCCAGATGGTCCAGGCCATCAAGCCGGCAAACACGCACAGCAATATGACGGCGTCGAGTCGGGAGATATGACCATCCCATAACTGCCATGCAGCCAGCGCAGTCACCGCCGTCAGAATCGGCAACTCCTTGCGAAGCACCTGCGAATGGACGGCAATAGGACTGATCAATGCGGTCACACCGAGGATCAGGGCGATATTGGTTATGTTTGAGCCATACGCGTTGCCCAGTGCGATCCCCGGGTTTCCCTGGGAGGCAGCCAGCGCCGATACCACCATCTCTGGGGCCGATGTACCGAACCCCACGATCACCATGCCGATCAGAAGCGGCGGCATACCGAAATGGCGAGCGGTTGAAGCCGATCCTTCGACGAAACGATCAGCACTCCAGACAAGAAGAACCAAACCCAGAACAACAGCAATGATTGCCAGCGTCATATAGACATTTAACTCGCTGAGAAAATAGAGGGTTATCGACAACGAACAAAACTGCAGATCCTGCCAGCGTGCCACGTGCCTGCATCATCCGGCACACGAACGCCCGCTGGTCCACGCCAAGCTATCAGAAGACAGGAACAAATCACATACAGCGCCACCCATACCGTATCAAAATAACGGATAGACAGGTCTGGATACAACAAAGTCCCATCAATGGAGCCCTTACGTCAAAATACGCTGGTAAAAATGAACCGCCCCGGGTTTCGCGGAGGCTCCACCCTTTGAGAGAATGGAGCCCATATGAGCAAGCACACCAAATTTTCCCCTGAAGTCCGTGACCGGGCCATCCGTATGGTTTATGAGGTCCGGGAGTCCCACACATCGCAGT